>CAYGCW010000063.1:9974-10415 GCA_964348465.1 uncultured Acidimicrobiia bacterium
GGCCGGATGGGTACTCCGTGCGACGGACTCCGCCCCAGCTAGCCGACCGCGCCCTCCATCTGGAGCTCGATGAGGCGGTTCAGCTCCACGGCGTACTCCATCGGGAGTTCCTTGACGACCGGCTCGATGAAGCCGGCGACGATCATCGCCGTCGCCTCCTCCTCGGACAGGCCCCGGCTCATCAGGTAGAAGAGCTGATCGTCACCGACCTTCGAGACGGTGGCCTCGTGGCCGATGCGGGCGTCGGCCTCCTCGATCTCCATGTATGGGTAGGTGTCGGAGCGGGAGTCCTCGTCGAGGATCAACGCGTCGCAGCGCACGAACGACTTGACGTCGGTGGCGCCTTCCTCGACCCGGACCAGGCCGCGGTAGCCGCCCCGGCCGCCGTCTTTCGAGATCGACTTGGACGTGATGAGCGACGTGGTGTTGGGGGCGGCGTGG
>CAYGCW010000064.1:0-403 GCA_964348465.1 uncultured Acidimicrobiia bacterium
GCCGCCCGCAAGTTCCAGAACGAGGTGCCGGTGGGGATGGTGGGCATCAACGTCCCGATCCCGGTTCCCACCGCCTACTACTCGTTCGGCGGCTGGAAGGCGTCGCTGTTCGGCGATGTCCACATGTACGGCACCGACGGAGTGCGGTTCTGGACCCGGATGAAGGTCGTCACCAGCCGCTGGCCCGACCAGGGAGCCCGGGGCAAGAACCTCGGCTTCCCGCAGCACGACTGAGCTGATGGACTTCGGCGTCGTCCTCCAGACCAATCCCCCGTCTTCCCGGGTGCTCGACCTGACCGAACGGGCGGAAGCGGCCGGCTTCACCCACGGGTGGACGTTCGACAGCCACGTGCTGTGGCAGGAGCCGTTCGTCATCTACAGCCGGATGCTCGGGGTGACCGAG
>CAYGCW010000064.1:413-2582 GCA_964348465.1 uncultured Acidimicrobiia bacterium
CGTCGCTGTTCGCCACTCTGAACGAGATGTACGACGGTCGCACCATCTGCGGGATGGGCCGGGGCGACTCCGCTCTCCGCTACATCGGCGACAAGCCGCGGACGCTCGCGCAGATGGTGGACGCCATGCAAGCGATCAAGGACCTGGTGGCGGGCCGGGAGATCACCTACAACGGCAAGCCACTCCGGATACCGTGGATCCCGGAGGGAGGGGGCTGGGACCTGCCCATGTGGGCAGCCGGCTACGGGCCCAAGGCGCTGGCGACGGTGGGCCGGCACGCAGACGGGTTCATCCTCCAGCTGGCAGACCCGCAGATCCTGGAATGGACGATGGGAGCGGTCCGCGCGGCAGCGACCGAGGTCGGGCGAGACCCGGACGAGATCGCCATTTGCGTGGTGGCGCCGGCCTACGTCGGCGACGACATCGCCCACCAGCGCGACCAGCTCCGGTGGTTCGGGGGGATGGTCGGCAACCACGTCCACGACCTCGTCATCCGCTACGGCGGCGACGGCGGCGCGGTGCCGCAGGCACTCACGGACTACATCGAGGCGCGGGAGGGCTACGACTACGACCACCACGGCCAGGCCGACAACCCGTCAACCGATTTCGTGCCTGACGACATCGTCGACCGGTTCTGCGTGCTCGGCACGCCAGACGACCACATCGCCAAGCTGGTCGAACTGCGGGAGTTGGGCGTCGACCAGTTCGGCATCTACCTGATGCACGACGACGAGGACGCGACGCTGGCGGCCTACGGCCGGGACATCATCCCTGCGCTGGCCGGCTGACCCCGGGTCGCGGTCGCGGTGCAGAACCGCGCCCCCCGGCGCCCGGCTTCGGTAGTCTCTCGCCCGTCGCACCGAGGAGCTCGTCGTGAACGACGCCGCCGGACCCCATATCGACCCCGCTGCGCTCGAGTCGGCCGCGTTCAACGCCGCCGCCGACGGGGAGGGCTACGACCGTGCCGAGGTCGACGCCGTCGTAGCCAGGGCCGCCGCCGCCCTGCGGTCGAAGGACGCCCGCATCGCCGAGCTGCAGGGACTCGTCGAGTCCGGCATCGACGACGAGGTCATCCATCTGACCTACTTGACGGCCCAGCGCACCAAAGACCAGATGATCGCCGAGGCCGCCGCCGAGGCCGCCGAGTCGCAGCGGGTCGCCGCAGCCGATGCCGACGAGAAGCGCCATGCCGCCGAAGCCGAGCTGGCCGCCGCCCGCCGGCAGGCCGAGGAGCTCACCACCGAGGCCGCCGAGCGAGCCCGGACCACCGTGGATGACGCCCAGGCAGAGGCCGACCGCTTGGAAGCGCAGGCCAAGGCCCGGTCCGACGCTGCGCTCAAAGCGGCCGAACAGGCGACGGCCGACGCCGAGAAGGAAGCCGGCCGGATCCTGGCCGTGGCTCGCGCCGACGCCCGCCGTGCCCAGGACGACGCCGACGCGTCCGCCGCCAAGGTCGCAGAGTCGGCCGCGGCCGCCGCCGGAGAGACGAAGGCTGCAGCACGAGCCGAGGCCGATGAGATCGTCGGCCAGGCCAGGCAGCAGGCAGAGGAGCTGACTGCCCGCGCCGCCGCGGACAAGAAGCGGTTGGAGGCCGAGGTGCGGGCGCTCCGCACGGCGGCCCGCGAGTTGAGGGAGACGCTGGAGAAGGTGGCGAGCCTCGCCCTCGAGGAGCTGGGCGACGCCGGCTGACGCTACGGCGCGTAGACGAAGAACCGCCAGTCGCCGTCGGCGCGAATGCCGTGGCGGTGGCCGGTGAAGCCGCCGAACTCCGTCATCTTCGCCAGCTCGGCCTCGGTGTAGACGTCCGGCAGCTCCGCCCACTCGGCGGCGCCGGGGTCGGCGCCGAGAGCAGCGGGCCAGTAGTAGATCGGCTGCTCGAACTGGTGGTCGACGCCGAAGGACATGCCGAGGGCGACCACCATCTGGGCGGTGACCGCCTCGCCGGCCGCCTCCAACTCCTGCCAGTAGTCGACGGGGCGCCGGCCGATGCCGTAGCTGTATGCGAAATCCCCCGCGGTCAGCCGGTGAAGCAGCTCCCAGTCGCAGGCGATCGCAGCCCGGGCGATCCGATCCCGGGCCGCGGCCACCGCCGCCGGGAGCCCGGCAGGGTCGGCGGCGAAGGACAGGCCGGCCGCCGAGCAACGCTCGATCTCGGCGCCGGCCTCGGGC
>CAYGCW010000064.1:2682-10245 GCA_964348465.1 uncultured Acidimicrobiia bacterium
CCGCCGGCCCGCTGGAGGAGCCATAGGCGACGCCGCCGACCACGAGCAGCAACGCCACCGTGGCGATCGGTATGGCCCTTGCGTAGCTGACCATCGCTTCCCTCCTGGTCACGCCTCCCTCTACCCGCCACGGCGCCCTCTCAACCGGAGTTCAGTCGCCGGCCACGAACGACATCCAGGTTCCGTCGGAAGCGATCCCGAGCCGCCAGCCGAGGTAGCCGCCGTACTCCTTCATCGACGCGATGTCCGCGTCGCTGTAGAGATCGCGCACCTCGTCCCAATCGGCTTCGGTGGGCTCCTCGCCGGCCACGGCGGGCCAGACGTAGATGTCCGGATCGGCCACCTCCAGCAAATCGTGGGAGAAGCCGAGCACCTGGATCATCCGGGCGGTGACGGGCTCGCCACGTGCCTCGAGATCACGCCAGAAGGCGACCGGGTCGTCCGCGCCGCCGAAGGTGAACGAGAACTGGGGCCCGGCCAGCTCTGCCAGCCGCTCGTAGTCGCACTCGTTCGCGGCGGTGATGATCCGGCGGGCCAGGTCGGCGACCGGCCCCGGTAGGTCGTCCTCACCGCCGACGAAGGGGCCGCCACCTTCGCCGACCTCGACCGTCGCCCCCGAGCACGACACGTCGGAGGGAGGGGTGCTCGTCGGGGTGGTCGTCGGTGCGGTCGTGGTGCTGATGGAGGACGTGGTCGTCGCCACGGAGTCGCTGGTCGGTGGGGTCCCAACGTCTCCAGCTGCGTCACCGCACGCGGCGACGAGCAGAGCCAAACCGGCGCCGGCGACGACGATCCTGACGATCCTTGTCACGGTAGGACTCCTTGGCGAAGTACGGGTGAAACCTTCCCCACTTGGACGGTTCCCACCGTGCCCGGGTTCCGCCGCTCACAGCCCGACGATGTCCTCCGGGCGGACGGGAACGCGGTTCAGGGACTTGCCGGTTGCGGCGCGGATGGCAGCGGCGATGGCGGGGGTAGAGCTGATCGCCGGCGGCTCTCCGACGCCCTTGGCTCCGTAGGGCCCGAAGCGGGCCCCCTCCTCGATCAGCACCGCTTCCACCTCGGGGGCGTCGAGGAACGTCGGCAACAGGTAGTCGGTGAAGTTGGCGTTGCGGATCACGCCGTGGTCCAGGATCAGCTCCTCCATGATCGCCAGGCCGACGCCTTGCATGATGCCGCCCTCGATCTGGCCGACGACCGACTGCGGATTGAGGGCCGCACCCACGTCCTGGGCGGTATCGACGCGCACGACTCGCACCAGCCCCAGCTCGGGGTCGACGTCCACCACCGCCCGGTGGGCGGCAACGGCGAAGTCGGCGTGGACGTCGTAGGCCTCACCGATCAGCGACGTCGTGACGCCGTCGTGGGGCGGCTCGACGGTACGCGGATGGCGGTAGCGCTCGAGGTGCTCGATCGGGCCGCCGGCGCACAGCTCGTCGAGGGTCATCAGCAGCTCCCCACCGCGCCAGACGCCGCGGTCGTCGAGATCGTCGCCGCCGGCTCTGGCGAGCGCCATCTCCCGCACCCGCCGCGCAGCGACCAGCACGGCGCCGCCGGTCATCTGCGTCTGCCGCGACGCCGACGTCGACCCCGCAGAGCCTATGGCGGAGGTGTCGTCGAAGACGAAGGCCACGTGCTCCATGCCCAGCGCCGACCGGGCAATCTGCTGGCACACCACCACCAGGCCCTGTCCCACCTCGACGGCTGCGGTGTGGACCTCGGCGCCGGCCGCCGTCAACACCACCCGGGCCTCGGCGTAGTCGTCGAAGCCTTCGGAAAAGGCGAGGTTCTTGATGCTCACGCCGTACCCGACCCCGCGCACGACCGAAGAACGCGGCGTGGTCAGGCCCGTACCCCCGGGCAGGTGGCGAGGATCGTCGGAGTCGAGTTCGCCGGGCAGCGGCAGCGCGGCCACCGCCTCGATGACCTCGCGCGTCGGCAACGGGCCATCGATCACCTGACCGGTCGCGGGTATCACGTCGCCGGTGCCGAGAGCGTTGCGGAGCCGCAGGTCCAGCGGGTCCATGTCCAGGGCCGCCGCGAGCCGATCCATCTGCGACTCGTAGCCGAAGCAGGCCTGGACCGCCCCGAAGCCCCGCATCGCCCCCGCCGGCGGGTTGTTCGTGCGCACCCCGACACCATCGACGGCCACCGACGGGCACCGGTAGGGGCCGAGAGCGAAGTAGGCGGCGTTGGCGATCACCGCCGTCGTGGTGGACGCATAGGCGCCGCCGTCGAGAAGGATCTTCGCCACCGCCCGCACCAGGTTGCCGTCGCGGTCGGCCTCATGCCGGTACCACATGCGGGCCGGGTGGCGATGCACGTGGCCGGTGAAGCTCTCCGCCCGGTCGTACACCATCTTCACCGGCCGGCCGGTGCGCAGCGCCAGCAGGCAGATGTGAATGTGCATGCTGATGTCCTCGCGCGACCCGAACGCGCCGCCCACGCCGCTCGGGTGCTGGCGCAACTGGCCCTCCTCGATGCCGAGGCAGGCAACGATCTGGGAGCGGTCGGCGTGTACCCACTGGCTGGTGACGTACAAGTCGAGGCCGCCCTCGCCGTCCGGGATCGCCAGGCCGGCCTCGGTGCCGAGTGGCGCCTGGTCCTGCTGGCCCACCTCGTAGTAGCCCTCGACGACGACCTCGCCGCCGGCGTCCTGGTCGCCCTGGCGGATGACCAGGTGCCGGATGATCTCGCCTCGTTCCTCGGCCTCCTCGGGATCGGTGAGCGGCTCGAGCTCCTCGAACTCGACGTCGATCGCCGCAACCGCCCGGCGCGCCGTGTCCTCGTCGTCGGCGGCGACGATCGCCACCGGCTCGCCCCAGAACCGGGTCTCCCCGTCCGCCAGCACCGGCTGGTCGACCAGCTCCAGGCCGAACGTGGGCCGTCCCGGCACGTCCTCCTGGGTGAGCACCGCCCGCACGCCGGCGATCGCCAGCGCCGGGGCGACGTCGAGGCGGGCGATGCGCGCCCTGGCGTACGGGCTCCGCAAGGTGGCGGCCCACAACATCCGATCGGCCCACAGGTCCTGGGCGAACGCAAAGTCGCCGGTGACCTTGGGAATGCCGTCGGGCCGCATGACGGATTCCCCGACGCCGCCGCGGATTCGCCGCTCGGTGATCGTGCCCGGCGACGTCACGACCCGGCCTCCGCCAGCGACCGCAGCCCGCGCAGGATGGCGCCGTATCCGGTGCACCGGCACACGTTGCCGGCCAGCGCTTCCCTGATCTCGTCGTCCGAAGGGTGGGGGTCGACGGCGAACAGATGGGCTGCGGCGACCACGAAACCCGGGGTGCAGAATCCACATTGGACGCCACCGGCGGCCAGCATCGCCTCCTGCACGGGGTGGAGGGCGCCCTCCTCGCTGAGGCCCTCGACGGTCGTCACGTCGCTGCCGGCGCAGTCGGCCGCCATGACGAGGCACGAGCACACCAGCTCGCCGTCGAGCACCACGGAGCACGAGCCGCACTCCCCCTGTTCGCAGGCGTTCTTCGAACCGGGCAGCTCCAGCGTGTCGCGCAGGAGGTCGAGCAGGCTCTCCGCACCGGCCACCGTGGCCGTGCGCCGCTCGCCGTTGACGCTGAGGATGATCTGCATCAGCCCAGGCACCTCTCCAGCAGCCGCCGGGCCAGTACCCCGGAAGCGTGGCGCCGGTAGCGCTCGGTCGAGCGGTGGTCGGTGATCGGCCGCACGTCCTCGGAGACGAGGCGGGCGAACTCGGCGAGGGCCGATTCGCCGGGCGCCTGCTCGGCGGAGATCATCTCCTCGGCGCGCCGGGGGCGGATCATCGTCGGGCCGACCGCACCCATGGCGACGCGGGTCTCGCCGTCCGCCGCCCGGAAGACACAGCCGGACACCATCGAGATCACCATGGCGTTGCGAACGCCGATCTTGCCGAACGCCTGGCGCATCGTGCCGGCGTCCTCCGGCAGGACCGCGGCGGTGATCAGCTCGCCCGGCCGGAGCGAGTTGCGCTTCACGCCGGTCATGAAGTCGGCGAACGGCACCAGCCGGGCGCCATCTTCCCGGGAACTCACCTCGACGTGCGCATCCAAGGCGGCGAGGAACGGGAGGGTGTCCCCGGCCGGGCTCGAGGTCCCGAGATTGCCGCCCAGGGTTCCGGCGTTGCGGATCTGCGGCGAGCCGACGGTCCGTGCGAGCTGCGCCAGCGCCGGAAACGGCCCCTCCTGCATCCGGGTGTAGGTGACGCCGGCGCCGATGCGCAGGCCGTCCCATTCGGCCAGCTCCGCGATGCGGCGCAGCGCCACCACGCGGGCGGGCCGCAGGTGCCCGGAGTTGACCTCGACCATCACGTCGGTGCCGCCGGCCAGCGGCAAGGCGTCGGGATGCGCGGCGAGCACCTCGAGGGCCTCCGCAAGGTTGTCCGGGCGGTGGAACTCCATCGGGCGACAATCTACAGGGCGCCGGGCGTCGGGACGGTCTACCGGCCCCTAGCGCTGCTCCCTGGCATACGGAAAACCGAGGGCGGCGGGCGCTCCGAGGAACCGGGCCCGCTTGCCGCTGGTGAGCACGATCATCGCCACGATGGCGAGGGCGAACGGGATCATCGCCAGCAGGTTGGACGGCACGGAGATCTCCAGCGTCTGCAGCGTGAAGTTGACGCGGCCGGCGGCCCCGAACAGGTAGGCGACGAACAGCGCCCGCCACGGCCGCCAACTCGCCAGGATCACCAGGGCGATGGCGATCCACCCGGCTGCACCGATGAGGTCGTCCTGCCACGAAGGCACCAATGCCAGCGAGAAATAGGCGCCGCCCATGCCGGACAGCGCCCCGCCCAGCATGACGTGGGCATAGCGGATACGGCCCACGTTGACGCCGGCGGCGTCGGCGCTCGCAGGGTCCTCCCCGACCGCGCGCAGCGCCAGCCCCATCTTGGTGTGGAACAGGTAGAAGCTCGCCGCCGCCACCACCACCCACGACAGGTACACGAGGATGTCGTGCCCGAAGATCAGCGGGCCGACCACCGGCCACTCCGCGATACCGCTCTCGAGGATGGGCTCGAAGGCGGCGCGCGGCGGCTGGCCGACGAGCTGGGGGGTGCCGGCGCGGCCGATGAACGTCGCCAACCCGGCCCCGAACAGGGTGAGCGCCAACCCCGACACGATCTGACTCACCCGCAGCGTCACCGACGCGTAGGCGTGGATAACCGAGATCGCCGCCCCGGCCGCGATCGCCGCCAGCACGCCGAGCCACAGGTTGCCGGTCTTGAACGTCGCCCAGAAGCCGGACACCGCTCCCACGAGCATCGTGCCCTGCACACCCAGGTTGAGGATCCCCGACCGCTCGGTGAGGATCTCCCCGACCGTGGCGTACACGATCGGGGTGCCCAACCCGATGGCGGCGAAGACGGTGAGGACGAGGGCGGTGTCGTTCACGTCGGTGCCTCCGCCGGCTCGAGCCCCGCCGGGGCCTCGCCCACCCTCCGGATCCGGTTGGCGATGAAGAACTCGCCCGCTACGGCGAAGATCAGAATCGCCCCCTGCAGCATCCGAACGGTGGCCGTCGGCACCTGGATCGACTGCAGCGCCGGCCCGGCGTTGTTGAGCGCCCCCATCAGGATCCCCACCGGAATCACGGCCACCGGGTTGAGGCGCGCCAGGGCGGCGACGATGATGCCGATGAACCCGAGGCCGAGGTCGAGCGACCTTGGGTCCATCTTGCCGAGCACGCCGGCCACCAGCACCGCCCCCGCCAGCCCGGCGAACGCCCCCGACATCAGGAACACGCCGAGGATCTTGCGCGGCACGCTGATGCCGGCGTAGCGCGCCGTGTCGAACGAGTCGCCCACCACCCGGACCTCGAAGCCCCAGCGGGTCTTGCCGATCATGAACCAGGCGAAGATGCCCACCGCCACCGCGATGAAGAACCCGTAGTCGAGGCGTTCGAAGAACTCGGGGAGGCGGGCCGAGTCCGGGATCGGCCGCCCCTGGGGGAACTGGGTCGACTCGGGGTCGCGCCAGGGGCTGAAGCTGCCGAGGACGAGGTAGTTCATCAGGTTGAGCGCTATGAAGTTGAGCATCAGCGTGGTGATGATCTCGTTGGTCCCCAGGTAGACCCGGGGCACCGCCGACACCGCCGCCCACAGCGCCCCGCCGATGGCGCCGGCCACGATCACCAGCAGCAACGCGACGACCGCAGGAGCGCCGTCGCCGAGGGCGATCCCGGCGCCGGCGGCGAAGATCGCCCCCATCAGCAGCTGGCCCTCGCCGCCGATGTTCCACACGAGCATCTTGAAGGCGACGGCCGCCGCCACGCCGGTGAGGATCAGCGGCGTGGCCGAGATCAGCGTCTCGCTGACGCCGCGCCGGGACCCGAACGCGGTGTCGAGCATCTTCGTGTAGACCGACATCGGACTGTTGCCGGTCACCGCCAGGAACACCGCCCCCACCAGCACTGCCGCCAGCACCGAGAGGACCGGGACCAGGAGGATCACGGTCAGCGGGGCGAGGCCGCGGGGCTCGACTGCGAAGCGGCGCGCCGTCACGCTCGCCGGCCCATCACGATGCCGCCTCCCTGTGCCCGGCCATCAGCAGGCCCAGGTGCTCGGGGTCGGCGGCGGCGGCGTCGAGCTCCCCGACGATCTCGCCTTCGTACAGCACGAGGATCCGGTCCGAGAGGGCGAGCAGCTCGTCGAGGTCCTCCGAGATCAGGACCACCCCGACGCCGCGCTCCCGCTCGGTCAGCACCAGGCGGCGGACGGCGTCGGTGGCGCCGACGTCGAGGCCTCGGGTGGGCGAGCTGGCGACGAGCACCTTGGGCTCCTGGGTGACCTCGCGGGCGATCAGCGCCTTCTGGAGGTTGCCCCCCGAGAGCAGCCGGATCGGCAGGCCGGGCCGAACTCCGCGGATGTCGTAGCCCTGGATCAGCTCGGCGCCCCGCTCCCGGAACACGGCCGGCGCCAGCAGCGGCCCGCGAGAGAACGGCGGTAGCCGGAAGCGCTTGAGGGCCAAGTTGTCCTCGGTGGTGAGCCCGGGTGCCAGCCCGACGCCGAGCCGGCTCTGTGGCACGTAGGCGAGGCCCCGCCTGATGCGACCCAACACGCTGGTGTTGGTGACGTCCTCCCCGGCCAGCTCGACGGAGCCCTCAGCCGCCCGGCGCAGGCCGACCACGCCGAACGCCAACTCCCGCTGTCCGTTGCCGGCGACACCGGCGATGCCGACGATCTCGCCCGCCCGCACGTCGAAGTCGACGCCCCGCACCGCTTCCAGACCCCGATCGCCCTCCACCCGCAGCCGCCGCACCGACAGCACGACCTCGCCGGGTCCGGAGGCGTCGGTGCGCCGGGAGAGCTCCAGCTCCCTTCCCACCATCATGCGGGCCAGGTCGTGGGGCTCAGCGTCGGAGGTCGCCACCGTGCCCACGTTGCGGCCGTCCCGCAGCACCGTCACGCGGTCGGACACGGCCTTGACCTCATGGAGCTTGTGGGACACGAAGATCACCGACCGCCCCTCAGACGCCATCAGCCGCATCGTGCGGAACAGCGCTTCGCTCTCCTGCGGGGTCAGGACCGCGGTGGGCTCGTCGAGGATCAGGATGCGGACG
>CAYGCW010000065.1:0-6473 GCA_964348465.1 uncultured Acidimicrobiia bacterium
GGCGTCGAATGCGAGGTCGTCGAGTGGGGCGGCGACCGGAACGCATTCACGGCCGAGGTCTGCGACGTCGCCGAGCGGCACGGCGCCCGGCTCCTCGTACTGGCCGGGTTCATGCGCATCCTGGCGCCGGAGGCGATGGCGCGCTTTCCCGGAGCGATCCTCAACGTCCACCCGGCGCTGCTCCCTGCGTTCCCCGGAGTCCACGCCGTGCGCCAGGCGCTCGACTACGGCGTGAAGGTCTCGGGAGCCACCGTCCACTTCGTCGACGAGCAGGTGGACCATGGCCCGATCGTGGCTCAGGAGGCCGTTCCGGTGCTGCCCGGCGACGACGAGGACCTGCTCCATGCCCGGATTCAACTGGTGGAACACCTGTTGCTGCCGGCCGCCATCAAGGCGTTCGCGCAAGGCCGCCTGCGCGTGGTGGGCCGGCTCGTCGAGCACCACTGAGGGCTGCTCCTTCTCGCCCCGGGGCGTATAGTTGCGCCATCGGCGACGACGGGGCGGACCCGGGGAAGGGGGGTGGTCGATGCCATTCCGGAGAAGGCTCCCGCAGCTCCTGCTCGCTCAGGAGCACGTCGATCCCGACGAGGACGTGAGGGCGCGGGAGTTCACCGCGGAACTGCGTCGGAAGATGGTCGAGGCGGCCGGCGACGGCGTGATGCGGCGTGCCGTCCAGCCCAAGCACCACGGCTGCGTGAAGGCCGAAGTGGTGATCGGCGACGACGTTCCGTCCGACCTGCGGGTGGGTCTGTTCGCCGAGCCTCGCACCCATCCGGCCTGGATCAGGTTCGCCAACCAGAGCCCGGAGCCGCAGCCGGACGGCAAGCGCGACATCCGCGGCATGGCCATCAAGCTCCACGAGGTTGCGGGCCGCACCCTCGCCGAGCGCGAACCGCACAGCGGCACGCTCGACCTGATCCTCATCAGCACCCCGGTGTTCGTCACCGCCGACCCTGCGTCGTTCTTTCGCCTGCGGCGCGCAACGGACCCGCTCAGCATCCCCAGGGCGGCCGCCTTCTTCCTCAACCCGCTGGACCCGCAGCTCCGTACGCTGTTCAACGCGGTGCGCGCCATGCGCAAGCACGGCAACCCGCTGTCGGTCCGCTACTGGAGCGCCACGCCCTACCGGTTCGGGAGCAGGGCGGCGAAGCTGTCGGCGATCCCTCGGTTCGAGGCCCCGCCCCGCCTCCGCAAGCGGAAGGGCGACGACTTCCTACGCGAGAACATGACGCGCACGCTCGCCGAACGCGCAGTCGAGTTCGACCTGGCGGTGCAGATCCAGACGGACGCGGCCGCCATGCCGATCGAGGACGCCGGGAAGCGGTGGGACGAGGAGCAGTCCCCGTTTCGCAAGGTGGCGACGATCCGCATCCCGAAGCAGGAGTTCGACACGCCCGCGCAGCAGCAGAGATGCGAGAACACTGCGTTCGACGTCTGGCGGACGCTCGACGAGCACCGCCCCCTCGGCGGCGTCAACCGCGCCCGGCGCCTCGTCTACGCGCCGCTCGCCAACTTGCGGCGGCAGCACAACCGCGCCGACCTCTCCGAGCCGGCCGGCCCCGATGTCATCTGAGGGAAATGGAGGACCATGGACCACGACGTCATCTTCACGCCGCTGGAGTTCCGCAACCTCACGGTGAAGAACCGTCTGTTCCGCTCGAACATCTCCGGGCGGTTCGACAACTACGACGGTTCGGGCACCTACGTGCGCATCAACTGGGAGCGGCAGTTCGCCGCGGGCGGTGTCGGGGCGATCATCTCGTCTTTCGTCCCCGTCCACGTCCGGGGCCGCATCGTGCCCGGCTACGCGATGATCGACGCCGACGACAAGATCCCGTTCTGGCGTGAGGTCGGAAACGCCGTCCACGAGCACGACTGCAAGTTCATCATGCAGCTCAGCCACTCGGGCCGCCAGCAGGACGTCACCGGCGTCGAGACGCTCGACGTCGGCGCCCTCAGCTCGACCGGCAAGGCCGACCCGTTCCACGGGCTCCAGTGCCAGGCGATGACCACCGCCCAGGTCCGGGAAACCGTCGAGATGTTCGCCCGCGGCGCCCGCCGGGCGCGCGCCGCCGGCCTCGACGGCGTCGAGCTGCACGGCGCCAACGGCTACCTGATCACCCAGTTCCTCAGCTCGGGCATCAACGACCGCACCGACCAGTACGGCGGTTCGCTGGAGAACCGCGCCCGGTTCGTGCTCGAGATCATCGAAGCGATCCGGAGGGAGGTCGGAGCCGACTTCCACCTGCAGATGAAGATCAGCGCCATCGACTACAACAACTACCCGATCCCTTTCGAGAAGCCCGGCAACCAGCTCGAACAGTCGGTCCAGGTGTGCCGGTGGATAGAGGAGGCGGGCGCCGACGCCATCCACGTCTCGGTCGGCTCGCTGTTCCCACACCCGCTCAACCCGATGGGGGACGTGCCCCTCGACACCGCGGTGCGGACGTACGACACGATGCTGTCGAGCGGCAACCGCGCCAAGCTCAACTACCTGGCGATGCGCTGGAAGCCGTTCCGCCCGCTGTTCATGTACCTGTGGAACCGGGTCAAGAAGCAGACCGGCCGGGACCCCGAAGGCCTCAACGTGCCGGCCGCCCGGGCGATCAAGGAGGCGGTGAGCGTGCCGGTGATCGTCACCGGAGGCTTCCAACGGGCCTCGCTGATCCGCCAGGTGATCGAGTCCGGCGCCGCCGACGGCGTCTCCATGGCCCGCCCGCTGGTCGCCAACCCCGACTTGCCGCACCAGCTTGCGGCCGGGCGCGAGCTGCCTGAGCGTCCCTGCACGTTCTGCAACAAGTGCCTGTTCAACCTGCTGGAGAACCCGCTCGGCTGCTACGAGCAGGAGCGGTTCGCGACGCGGGACGAGATGATCGCCCAGATCATGTCGGTGTTCCACCCCTCGCCGTTCGACCCGGAAACCGGCTAGACGGGGGATGATCGTGGTGCAGGAGGCCGGCGGGTCCGACGTCGAGTACGAGTGGCGGGGCGAGTTCACCAACCCGGAGGTGAACGCGCTGCACGCGGCGGCCTTCGAGACCAGCGTCTTCGACGATTGGGACTGGGTCGCCCAGACCGCCCGCCACAGCCTCGGCTGGGTCACCGCCCGCCGCGCCGGGGAGCTGGTCGGCTTCGTGAACGTGCCGTGGGACGGGCTGGTGCACGCCTGGATCCAGGACACGATCGTGGCGCCGGAGGCGCAGCGCCAGGGCATCGGGCTCGGGCTGGTCAGGGTGGCGACCGCGGGCAGCCGGGCCGCCGGGTGCGAGTGGCTCCACGTGGACTTCGACGAAGAACTCGCCCCGTTCTACATCGGCGCCTGTGGCTTCCGACCCACCGGTGCCGGGCTCATCGAGCTCTGAGGCCGTCCCCGGGCCTACAACGTCTTCATGTACTCCAGCAGCGCGTCCTTCTCCGCCTGGCCGAGGTCGACGCCGTACTCGTGCCCTTGGTTGCCGTTGCCGGGTTCCGAGGTGTCGAACCGGAAGCCCTCCCGCTCGGCGTCGGGACCCTGGCTGACGAACCCGACGTCTTCGAAGTCGTACACGTCGTAACCGCGGTAGAAGACCTCCGGGCGGTCCGCGGACGGCTCCAGAAGGTCCCGCAGAGTGGGCACCGAGCCGTTGTGCAGGTAGGGCGCCCGCAGCCACGCGCCGTCCAGCGGCGAGTTGGCGTAGCCGTTGGTCTTCTTGAAGCGCTGCAGCGCCCAGGGCCGGCCGGCGCCGAGCATGTTCTGGAAATCCGCCAGCTCGGCGCTGAACGAGTCGAGGCGCTCCGGGTCGGTGCCGATGTCGGCGATCGGCACCACCGAGCCGACGTCGGCGCCGTCGAAGTCGTGGCAGCCGGCACATTCGGCGAGCCACACCTCGCGGCCCTCCGGGACCAGGTCCCAGTCGATCCGGTCGAACGGAACCGGCGGCGGCGGCAGCCCCTCGATCCAGTCGGCGACGCGGATGAGCTGGTCCTCCTCGAGCGACGCCTCCGACGCACCGGCGCCGACGGCGGCGCTGCGGTTCCGCTCCCGCACCGAGTCGTTGTTGCCGTCCCAGTGCAGGTTCATACCCTCGCGGGGGCCCTGGAGCCAGAGGGACGGCAGGTCGGCGGTGCCGATGGTGTCGTCCTCGTCCATGACGAACGTCCCCGGGAACCGGTCGTTCCAGAACACCTTGTACGGGTTGAAGGTGTCCACCCGGCCCGGGCCCTGGTCGGGCCGTGCGTCCCACCAGGCGAAGTCGGCAGCCGCTTTGGTGAGTTCCTCTTCGAGGCGCGGGAACACGGCGACCTTGTAGAACTGCTCTTCGAGCCACGACAGCCCGTCGCCGTTCACCTTCATCTGGGCCATGATCTTGCCGGGGTCGAAGCGACTCTCGCCGGTCTCGGGGTCGTCGGCCGCGATCGCGAACAAGAACCGGGCGTAGGCCTGGAGGTCGAACTGGTGCGCCGGCATGCCGAGGATGACGTGCCGCTGCCCCCCGGGCTCGTAGCGGACCGTCCCGGTGTGGCACACGGCGCAGTTGAGCCCGATCAACGTGAGCGGGTCGTCCCGCAGGGACGTCCCGATCGGGTGGTCCAGCCGCCGCTCCGTCCCGTCGACGTCGACGACGGTCTCGAAGAGGTAGCCGAAGCGCTCCCACCCCTCCCCGGGACGGTCGGGCAGGAGGTCCTCGTAGACCTCGGGCAGCGCCTTCCACACGTCGAACGGGATGCCGCGCGCCTCCGATCCGAACGAGCCGTACTTGAAGTGCTCGCGGATGTTGTCGTAGCGGACCGGTTCGTTGCGGGTGATGAACTCCGCCACCGAGCCGGCCACCCCGACGGCGCTCAGGGCGGCCGCCAACCCCACTCCCACCCACAGGCGTTTCCCTGTCGACATGCGTCGGCACCCCCGGGATGATCGTCCCCCGTTGCGGCGGAAGGATAGTGATCAGGCGCCCTGCGGCGCGGTCGCAGACCCCGTCGGTAGACTTCCCGCCGGGATCGGTCAGATGGGGGGTGCGGCGCACGGCGCCCCGCCCGAGCGGAGGTGAGGGATGCGCAACAACGGTCTGCTTTCGAGATTCCTCCAATGGCTCAGCCGCAAGCTCGAGCCGTGGCACACCCACCGGCTCGCGGTGCAGGTCTTCGGGCTCGCCGGGATCAGGGAGACCCTGCGGGCGAGGAACCTGCACGACACCGGAGGGGGCACCCTCGAGGCAGCGGTCCTCGACGTCGCGTCGCCGCGGGACCTGGCGCGCCGCACCGTCGACGGCAGCTTCACGGACGTCGGAGACGTCACCATGGGCATGGTCGGGCGGCGCTACACCCGCAACGTCGCCATCGACCGTGCGTTTCCCGACGACCCGAACCTGCTCGAGCCCAACCCGCGCGTCATCAGCAACGAGATCCTCAAGCGGGACCGGTTCGTCCCGGCGACGATCGTCAACAACCTCGCCGCCGCCTGGATCCAGTTCCAGGTGCACGACTGGACCAATCACGGCAAGCCGGGTACCAAGGAGCACCGCTACGAACTGTCGATCCCCGACGGCGACGAATGGCCGCTGCAGGACTTGTGGGTCCTCAAGACCCCCTCCGACCCGGACCGAACCGAAGGCGGCGACCTGCCTCCAACCTTCCGGAACACCGTGACGCACTGGTGGGACGCATCGCAGATCTACGCCAGCGACGAGACCCACCACCAGATGCTGCGCGCCGGCGAGGGAGGGCGGCTCAAGATGGAAGGTGGCCTGCTGCCGCTCGATCCGCGGCTGTCCTGGAAGCTGGACCTCACGGGCGTCAACGAGAACTACTGGATCGGCCTGTCGCTGCTGCACACGCTCTTCGCCGCCGAGCACAACCAGATCGCGGGGGCCCTGGCGAAGGAGTACCGGCGCGCCGACGACGAGTGGCTGTTCGACAAAGCCCGCCTCATCAACGCCGCCCTCATCGCCAAGATCCACACGATCGAGTGGACCCCCGGCATCCTGCCGACCCGGGCACTCGACATCGCCATGCACGGCAACTGGTACGGGGCGTGGCGGGGCCGGCTCGGCAAGCTGCCGATGCTGCGGCGGAGCGACCTGTTCACAGGAATCCCCACCTCCAAGACCGACCATCACGGGGCTCCCTACTCCATCACCGAGGAGTTCGTCTCGGTGTATCGCCTCCACCCGCTGATCGCCGACGCCTGGTCGCTCCGCTCCCTCGAAGACGACCGCGAGCTGGACGCCCGCTCATTCCACGACGTCGCCGGCCGCGCCACGCGGGAGCTCATGGAGAACATGCGTGTTGCCGACCTCGTCTACTCGCTCGGGACCAGCCACCCGGGGGCCATCACGCTGCACAACTTCCCGGACGCGCTGCGGCAGTTTCGCTTGGAGGACGGCGTCATCATCGACCTCGGCGCCACCGACATCATCCGCGATCGGGAGCGGGGCGTGCCCCGCTACAACGACTTCCGGGCGCTGCACCACTTGCCGCGTATCGAGTCGTTCGAC
>CAYGCW010000065.1:6483-10078 GCA_964348465.1 uncultured Acidimicrobiia bacterium
TTCGACGAACTCACCGCCAACCCCGAGTGGAACGCCCAGCTGAAAGAGGTGTACAACGGCGACATCGACATGGTCGACCAGATGGTCGGCCTCCACGGCGAGACGGTCCCGCCCGGATTCGGGTTCAGCGACACTGCGTTCCGGGTGTTCGTCCTGATGGCGTCGCGGCGGCTCAAGAGCGACCGGTTCTTCACCACGGACTACAACGAGGCCACGTACACCAGGCTCGGGCTCGACTGGATCGAGAACAACACGATGAAGACCGTGCTGCTGCGCCATCACCCCGAGCTGGAGCCGGCGCTGCGCGGAGTCGGGAACGCCTTCGCCCCCTGGAACCGCGCCTGACGCCGCCGCCGCCGGGCCGCGGCGACGCTCTACCCTGGCTGCGCTGCGACCGAGGAGGTCTCCTGTGAGCCGGATCCCAGTGCGCCGGGCGCTGGTGTCGGTCTACGACAAGGCCGGGCTGGTCGAGTTCGCCAAGCGGCTGGTGGCATGCGGCGCCGAGCTGGTTTCGTCGGGGGGAACCGCCAGGGCGCTCGCCGACGCCGGCGTGCCGGTGACGCCGGTGTCTGCCGTCACCGGAGCTCCCGAGATCCTCGGGGGGAGGGTGAAGACGCTGCATCCCCGCATTCACGGCGGGCTGCTGGCCGATCCGGACGATCCGGCCCACGCCGAAGACCTCGCTGCGCAGGAGATCGAGCCGTTCCAGCTCGTCGTGTCCAACCTGTACCCGTTCGAGGAGGTCCTGGAAGGCGGCGTCGCAGCCGGTGCCGCCGTGGAGCTGATCGACATCGGCGGGCCGGCCATGACCAGGGCTGCTGCCAAGAACCACGCCTCCGTCGGCATCGTCACGTCACCCGGCCAGTACGACGAAGTCGCCGCCGCCGTCGAGGCGGGCGGGCTCGACGCCGAGCTGCGCCGGCGCCTGGCGGCGACGGCCTTCTTCCGCACGGCCGCCTACGACGCCGCGATCGTCGAGTGGCTCGGTTCCGGTGACGCCACCCCGCCGTACCTGGTGCTCCCGCTGCGACGACAAGCCGGCCTTCGCTACGGCGAGAACCCGCACCAGCCTGCTGCGGTGTACGCCGACACGCTGCGCCCCGCCGGCTGGTGGCAGGCGGCTCGCCAGGCGCAGGGGAAGGAGCTGTCGTTCAACAACCTGGTCGACGCCGAAGCCGCGTGGCGGCTGGCGGGGGAGTTCACGGAGCCGGCCGCGGTGGTCGTCAAGCACACGAACCCGTGCGGCGTCGCGGTGCGGGAGACGCCGGCCGCCGCCTTCGCCACCGCGTGGGAGTGCGACCCGCTGTCGGCGTTTGGCGGCGTGGTGGCGCTCAACCGGGTGCTCGACGGGGAGATCGCCGCGGCGCTGGCCGACCGCTATGTCGAGGTCGTCGTCGCCCCGGACATCGCCGCGGATGCGCTCGACCTGCTCGGGCGGCGCCCCGCCATGCGCGTCCTGGCGGCACCCCCGCCGGCCGGCGGCGATCGCGACCTGCGCCGCCTCGAAGGCGGGCTGCTGGCGCAGGAGCGGGACGTCGTGGCCGCGGGCCGGGATGGCTGGGAGGTGCAGACCCCTCGGACGCCCACCGACGCGGAGTGGGCCGATCTGGAGTTCGCGTGGGCGGTGGCCGCCCACACCAAGTCCAACGCCGTGGTGATCGCCGCCGACCGGGCCGCCGTCGGCGTGGGGGCAGGCGACCAGAGCAGGGTCGGGGCGGCCGAGCGGGCGGTGCGCCGGGCGGGGGACCGGGCCCGGGGCGGGGCCGCTGCCAGCGACGCCTTCTTCCCGTTCCGCGACGGGGTGGACGTGCTCGCCGACGCCGGCGTCACCGCCATCGCCGAGCCGGGCGGCTCGCGGCGCGACCAGGAGGTGATCGACGCCGCCGCCGCGCGAGGTGTCGCCCTGGTGTTCACCGGCCGCCGCCACTTCCGGCATTGAGCGCCCGCATCCTCTCCGGGAAGGAGGTCGCCAAGGCGGTGCGGGCCGACGTCACGGCGCGGGTCGCCGTCCTCGCCGAGCGCGGCAAGTCGGTGGGGCTGGCCACGATCCTGGTCGGCGACGACGAGGCGAGCCGGGTGTACGTCGGGTCGAAGCACAGAGCCGCCCAGAAGGCAGGCATGCTCTCGTTCGACTACCACCTGCCCGCCGAGTCGTCCCAGGACGACGTCGAAGGCCGGATCCGCCGCTGTAACCGCAACCCGACGATCGACGGCATGATCCTCCAGCTCCCCCTGCCCGACGGCCTCGACGGCCACGCGGCCGTCGAGCACATCGACTCCGACAAGGATGCCGACGGCCTCCACCCCGCCAGTCTCGGCAAGGTGGTGCTCCAGCAACCGGGCCCGGTGCCGGCCACTCCGCAGGGGATCATGGAGATCCTGCGCTACTACGAGATCGAGACGGCCGGCAAGGTGGCGGTCGTCATCGGCCGGTCGTTCCTGGTCGGCAGGCCCCTGGCGCTGCTGCTCGGCGACAAGGGCATCGACGCCACCGTGGTGCAGGCTCACTCCCGCACCAGGGACCTCACCGATCTGGCCGCCACCGCCGACATCCTCGTGTCCGCCGTCGGGCGGCCGGGCATGGTCACCGCCGACTGGGTCAAGCCCGGGGCGACGGTGATCGACGTCGGCATCAACCGGGTCGACGGCAAGGTGGTCGGCGACGTCGATTTCGAATCGGCCGCCGAGGTGGCAGGCGCCATCACGCCGGTGCCGGGCGGCGTCGGCCCCATGACCGTGGCCTGTCTGCTGCGCAACACGGTCGGCGCCGCGGAGCGCTTTGCCGACATGGGCTGAGAGCTGCGGAGCGGCGGCGCGCCCGAGGTGGCTCCGGCTTCGCGGGTGGGCCCGGACCGGGCGGGGCCGGACGCGGTGGGGCGCCCGCCCAGCGACGGGAGGCTGCGATAATCGGCGGCCCTCACCCCAGCCGAGGAGAGCGCATGGCCACCCCGATCACGATGAGCCCCGGAGGCCTGAACGTCCCCGACGACCCGATCCTTCCTTACATCGAGGGCGACGGCATCGGTCCCGACATCTGGGCCGCCGCCAGCCGCGTGTTCGACGCTGCGGTCGCCAAGGCCTACGGGGGGACGCGCGTCCTCGAATGGCGTGAGGTGCTCGCCGGGCAGAAGGCATTCGAAGCCACAGGCGAGTGGCTTCCAGAGGAGACCGTCGATGCCTTCCGCACCTATCTGGTCGGGATCAAGGGCCCGCTCACGACGCCGGTCGGGGGCGGGATCCGGTCCCTGAACGTGGCACTGCGCCAGACCCTGGATCTCTACGTCTGCTTGCGCCCGGTGCGCTGGTACCGGGGGGTACCGTCTCCGGTGAAGGCGCCCGAGAACGTCGACATGGTGATCTTCAGGGAGAACACGGAGGACGTGTACGCCGGCAAGGAGCTGGAGGCGGGCTCGGAAGGTGCCGCCAAGCTCATCGGGTACCTCCGCGACGAGTACGGGTGGGAGATCCGCCCCGACAGCGGACTCGGCATCAAACCCATCTCGGAGTACGGCTCCAAGCGGCTCATCCGGGCTGCGATCCGCTACGCGTTGGAGAACGACCGACGTTCGGTGACGCTGGTCCACAAGGGCAACAT
>CAYGCW010000066.1:0-9986 GCA_964348465.1 uncultured Acidimicrobiia bacterium
GATCGAAGCCATCCGTCGACCCGATCGGCCGCCGGTAGAGGGCGGCCTGCTTCCCTCTGGACCCCAGCGACGCCGACAGGAAGACCGTCTGGTCGGACAGCGCCACCGCCCGGCAGTACGAGCCGTGGAGGCCTTCGCTGTCGAAGCGCCAGCCGGCGCCGCCGTCGGCGGTGACGCCGAGGCCCCGGGCGGAGGCCGCGTAGGCGTGGCCCGGGAGCGTCGGGTGGGCCGCCACCTCGTGGACGTCGGCGTGGATGTCCATGGTGTCGCGCCACGTTCGGCCGCCGTCGGCCGACACCACCACGCCGCCGACGTGGACGTTGGCGTAGATCGCCCCGGTGGCGTCGCGCGCCAGGGAGCGGACGTCGGGCGGCCCGCCCCACGGCGTGTACCAGGCGTCGCGTCCCGGGACGTCGTCGAACGACTCGACCCTCTCCAGCGCACCGCCGCGGAGCCGGTACAGGTTGGCTTCGGACGCACCGACGAGGACCTCGTCGCCTACGGGCAGCAGGCAGTTGGCACGCCCCCCATCGGTCTTGGCGACTGCTTCGCCTTCGCCACCGTGGGGGTGGTGCCAGATGCGCCGGTACCCGGAGATGGCCCATATGCCGGAAGTGGTCACGGCCGCCGCGTTCATCGAATGCCCCGCGGGCCGCCGGGCCCCTCCGTTACCCAGCAGGTGAAACCCGTCGTCGGTTCCTACGAGCACCTGCGGCGTAGCCATCGCACCCCTCCTCCGTTCGACTGCGAACAGCGTACGCGCCTGCAGCCTTAACGGGTCCTTAGCCGGTTGTCGGGAGCGCCCTTAGGGCGAGTCGCGGCACGGTGGGTGCACTCGACCAGGAGAGCTCCACATGACGAAGCGAATACTCACGGTGATCGCCATGCTGGCGGTGACGCTCGCGGTGGGCGGGCTGGCGAGGGCCGCCCTGGGAGGAGCGGACCCGGCACCGGCGGCGGCGGCAGACGCGGCGTCGACCACCTCACCATCGGTGACGTTCGCCACGGACGACACGACGACCACGAGCCTCCCGGACTCCACATCCACCACCAGCACGACACTGGCCGACGAGGCGGTGGCCCCGACCACCACGATGCCGGATGACGACGACCTGGAGGACGACGAGGTCGACGATCACGAAGACGCCGCCGATGACGCCGCCGATGAGGCCGAGGATGCCGCGGACGACGCCGCCGATGAGGCCGAGGATGCCGCGGACGATGCCGCCGACGACGCCGAGGATGCCGCGGATGACGCCGAGGATGCCGCCGATGACGCCGCCGATGAGGCCGAGGATGCCGCCGATGACGCCGCCGACGAGGCCGAGGACGCCGCCGATGACGCCGCCGATGAGGCCGAGGATGCCGCCGACGAGGCCGAGGACGAGGACGACGACCACGACGAGGACGACGACCACGAGGACCACTGAGTCTCTCGCCGCCCGGTCTAACCCGGAGGGGTCCCGAAGCGCACCGCGACGGAGACCCCTCCGGCGCGTCCGGGGCGGATCGAGAGCGAGCCGCCACTTCGCTCGGCGGCCCTCCGCACGATGTCCAATCCCAGCCCGGTGGAGCCGGATCCGCTGGTGCCGCGATCCACCACCGACCGGGCAGCGAGACCGGGCCCTTCGTCCTCGACGAGCAACTCGGGCCCCGAGCCGTCGACGGCCACCCGGAACGGCGTACCCGGCGGCGTGTGGGCGAAGACGTTCTCGAGCAGCGTGTCGACGAGCGCCCCCAGCTCGCCGGCCGGCAGCGCCACCCGCACCGGGACTGAGGGCACATCGACGGCGACGGTGCGCTCCTGTTCCTCGGCGAGCACCGACCAGAACGCGGCACGGTGCCTGACGACCTGGGCCAGGTCGGCGGGCGGTGCCGGCTCGTCGCCGGGCCGGCGGGCGTCGGCGATCAGCCGGTCGACGGCTCTCGTGAGCCGGTCGATGTCGGTCAGCAGCGCTTCACGGTCCGCCGGAGTCCCGACCGCCTCGGCTTGGAGGCGGAGCGCTGCCAGGGGCGTGCGGAGCCGATGCGACAGATCTGCCACCGACTCCCGCTCGGCGACGAGAAGCTCCCGCAGCCGGCCGGCGAGGTGGTTGAAGGCCTCGCTCACCTCGGCCACCTCGGGAGGCCCGGCGGTGGCCACCCGCACGTCGAGATCGCCCTCTCCGAGCCGGTGGGCGGCGTTCGCCAGACGGCGGACCGGGTCCACCATCGACCGTCCGAGGCGGTCGGCCACGAGCACGGCCACCCCCACCAACACCACTCCCAGCCCGGCCAGCAGGCCCCAAGCGGGGGCGACGCCGGCGCGCTGATCGGCGGCCGACGCGAACGCCCGCACCACGGTGGTGCCCGCCGCCGTCGACACCGGCACCAGCACCTCCGTCCCACCCTCCACGTCCACGGTGAATGCCGAGCCGGAGCGCGCCGCGGCGAGGTTGTCCGACGCGGCGGGCGTCCCGGCCGCCCGACCGTCGGGCAGGAACACGGTGATCCGCTCCGGCTCCCCGGAGGCTGCGATCACGACGTCGGCGAGCTCCGGGCTCAACTCCCCGCCCGGCACCAGGGATGCCGCCACGGCCAAGCCGGACGCCACGGACTGGGCGTCCCGCTGGGCGCGGGAAAGGGCCCGATCTCTTGCCTGGCCGCGGACGAGCAGGCCGAGCGGCACCAGGAACGCCAGCACCACCAGCGCCGTCACCGCCAGCGCGACGACCGCCAGTGCCCTTCTCACGCGTCCGGATCGACGAGCTTGACGCCGACGCCGAAGACCGTCCTGAGGTAGCGGGGCTCGGCGGCCGTCTCGCCGAGCTTGCGGCGGAGCCACGAGAGGTGCACGTCCACGGTCTTCTCACCGCCGCCGTAAGGCTCCCGCCACACGGCCGCCAGCAGCTCGCGCTTCGACACCACCGGCACGGCCCGCTCGGCGAGGTGCCGGAGCAGGTCGAACTCCTTCGGCGAGAGCTCGAGGCTCTGGCCGTCGAGCGTCGCCGTGCGGCCGGCCGCGTCGATGCTGAGCCCACCTAACACCGTCGGCTCCGCCGTCCCGGCGCGCCCGGTGCGACGCAGCACGGCCCGGGCCCGGGCCTCGAGCTGCTCCGCCGAGAACGGCTTGACTATGTAGTCGTCGGCGCCCGAGTCCAGGGTGCGCACGATGGACTGCTCGTCGTCCCTTGCGGTAGCCACGATCACGGGCACCTCGCTGACGGCCCTGATCATCTTCAGCAACTCGAAGCCGTCCAGGTCGGGCAGGCCGAGGTCCAGCACCACCAGGTCGGGCCGGCCCTGGACCACGAGCTGCAGGCCGTCCATGGCGGTGGCGGCCGTCTCCACATCGTGCCCGCGGTCGGCGAGCCCGCGCGCCGCAAGCTCGCGAATCCGGTGTTCGTCCTCGACGATCACGATCGCCGCCATGCCTGCAACGATAGGACCCGAGCAGCCGGCCGCTCGGGGGTTTAGGAACTTCATAACCCGCTGTTGAGCCGGCCACATCGCCTGGTCGGCGACAATGCACGGATGAAGCGGATTGCGCTCGTCGTCGCGTGGGTCGTAGCCACCTTCGCCACCGCCCTCGTCGCCTGGAGCGCCGTGCGGCTCGCCGGCGATCAGGTGGGGGAGCGGCCGGTCGAGCCGCTCTCGGCGGCCGAGGTCGCCGCGTTGCCCGTGGACACGGCGCCGGCTCCGTCCGGCGATGTCCTCTCGAACACGACGACAACCGGCGTGGCGGCCGGCCTGCCACCCGCCACCGTCCCCGCCGGTCCCGATCTCACGGTCACGGAGCCGTCCGGCGTGCCCCCACCCGCGACGGCGGCTGACCCGGCCTCTGACGCCTCCAGCAAGCCTGACTCGCCGAGCGTCACGTCCACCACGAGCACGACCGGTACGACGCAGCCGCCGGCTCCTGCCGGCACCGCGCCGCCGGTTGCGACGACGTCCCCGACCACCAGCACCACGACCACCACGACGGTGGCGCCGCCGGCCGCCACCGAGACGAAGGCCTTCCACCTCCGGGGCGGCTCGGTCGTCATCGAGGTCTCGCCGGGGCGAGTCGTCCTGCGCTCGGCGACGCCGAGGACCGGCTATTCCATGGACATCCAGAACAGTGGCCCGCGCCGGGTCGAGGTTGAGTTCGAAGGCGAAGACGACAGCTCCGAGTTCAGAGCCGAATGGTCCGGAGGCGCGCTCGAGGTCGACATCGACGAGTAACGATGCCGGCGGTGACCGGCCGGCATGCGATCATGGCCCGATGTGCGGCCGCTTCGTGATCGCCGAGCCTCCCGACGTGTATGCCGGCTACTTCGGTGCGGAGGCGGTGGCGACCGAAGCGCTGGCCCCCAACTACAACGTGGCCCCGACCGACCCGGTGTACGCAGTGGCCGAGCACGACGGACGCCGCCAGCTCGGCACGTTCCGCTGGGGGCTGATCCCCTACTGGGCCAAGGACAGGAAGATCGCTTCACGTCACATCAATGCTCGCGTCGAGACCGCAGCGACCAAACCGGCCTTCCGGGAGTCGTTCCGGCGCCGCCGGTGCCTCATCCCGGCGGATGGGTTCTACGAGTGGGAGCAGCTTGCGGACCGTCCCCGGAAGTTGCCACATTTCATCTACGCAGCCGACCGAGCCCCGCTGGCGTTCGCAGGGCTGTGGGGCTCGTGGCGAGACCCGGAGACACGAGAACGCGTGACCACCTGCACCATCCTCACCGGCCGGCCCGGCCCGGTGGTGGAGCCGATCCACGACCGGATGCCGGTCCTGCTGCCGCCCGCGGCGTGGGGTAGCTGGCTCGACCCGGCGCTACGTGACGTGGCGGCGCTCCAGGCGGTCCTGACCAGCGTGAAGGCTCCGCCGCTGGCGGAGCATGCGGTGTCGACGCTGGTCAACGACGTGCGCAACAACTTCTCCGAGTGCGTGGAGCCTCTGCCCGCCGAGCAGCTCGCCGAGCTGCGGCGGGGCTGATCGGGGCACCCCACCAGCGGGCCGGCAGCAGCCGCAGCGATCGGTGTCCCCGAGGTCAGCCCCGGCGCAGGCGGGCCGGGGTGGGGATCCGGGCACCGAGCGCGCCGACGATCCCTCCCGCCAGGCCGAAGATGACGGCCTCCAGCGCGGCACCGCCGATTGGCAGCAGCGAGGGGCCCTGGAGCTTGTCGAGCAGCGACAACAACCCGGTCACCAGCAGCACGTTGACGAAGCCGCCGGCCCCGGCGCCGAGCGCTTGCGCCCAGGTCAAGCGGCCGAGACGGAGCCGCTGTGCGATCGGGAAGATGCCCGCTACCAGTGGGGCCGCCAGGTGGTAGGTGCTCTCCGGGTTGACCCAGGCGAGCACCACCCAGACGGCGGCCACGACCCCCGACGTGTACACGGTGGGGTCGCGCTCGCCCTCGGTGCGGGGGCGGCTCACGGGCGATCTCCGGCGAGCTGGAGGTAGGCGCGCTGCAACAGGATGCGCATGGTATCGGGGGGGAACGGTCCGGGCGGGGGCTCGGCTGCGACGTCGTGTCCGGCGGCATGAGCGGCGCGGGCCACCGCCGCCGCGGCTGCGAGGTCGGCCTGTTGAGCGGTGGCAAACGCCAGGCCGCCCACCTTGCCGTGGCCGGGAACCACGGTTCCGGCCGCGAGATCGACGAGGCGGCGGGCGGTCTCCGGCCAGTCGAGCGGGTAGGCGTCGTCGAACGCAGGCGGGGCGCCGTTTTCGAGCAGATCGCCTGCGAACAGCACCCCGGCGTCGGGAACGATCACCACGACGTCACCGTCCGTGTGGCCTCGGCCGAGGTGGCGCACCTCCACCACCCGGGCACCCAGATCGACGCCCGCCGCGTGTTCGACGATCTCGTCAGGGGGCACGATCTCCGTCGCGTCCACCTCCGCGGCGGCGTGGGGCAGGTAGCGCCGGGCGGCGGCGCGGTGCTCGGCTTCGTTGCTGCGCAGCTCGGCAGCGCAGCGGCGGTGACCCCAGATCGGCGCCGGCCGGAACGCCGCGTTGCCGAAGCTGTGGTCGAAGTGGCAGTGGGTGTTCACGACCCAGCGAACCGGGCCTGCGCCCAACTCGGCGAGGTCCCGGCGCAGCTCGGCCGCCTCGCCGCGGTGCGAGCGGGTGTCGACCACCAGCAGACCGTCATCTCCGGCAACGGCGCCGACGTTGAGGTCGAGGGAGGCGTAGTTGACTGCCCACACGCCGCGGCCGAGGGTCTCCCAGCCGCTCACGGCCGTGGCGGCCCTGCCCGGACGCGCTCCCGCCACTCGGCGACCGGGACCCTCCAGGGCGGCAGCTCGTGCCACCAGGTGATGCCGGCATCGGCGAGCGGGCCGATCCGTTCCATGGCGAGCGCCGGGTCGGCGGGGGTGTGGCCGCTGAGGACCACGTCGAGCGGCTCCTCGCGCCGGCGGTGGCGGCGGACGTAGGTGAGGATGGTGCGCAGCCCTTCGGGCGTGGTGGGGCGGAAGTCTTCGGGGCCGTCACCGATGGTGATGGGGAACACGCCGTCCCAGCGGGCGGCGCGCCGAAACGGCGGGCGGTTGGGCCAGTAGCCGGCCACCCAAACCGGGATCCGCGGCGTCTGGACCGGCTTCGGCAGGAAGCTGGCGCCATCGACGCGGTAGTGGCGCCCGTGATGGACGACCGCTTCGCCCGACCACAGAGCGGCGATCAGGTCGAGGCCCTCGTCGAGCATCTCGGCCCGCAGCCGGTCGTCGGCGACCTCTCCGACGTCCGCGAAATCCACGTCGGGCGGTGCTCCCAGGCCGACGCCGAGCACGAGGCGGCCTCCCGAGAGGTGGTCGAGGGTGACCGTCTCGCGCGCCAGCTTCGTGGGGCGGCGGCGCGAGACCGGCGTGACCATCGGTCCGAGCCGGATGCGGGTCGTCGCCTGGGCGATGGCAGCCAGGCCCACCCACGGGTCGAGTACCGGGACCGGCGCTGCCATCCCGCGGACGTGGTCCCACAGGAACACTCCGTCCCAACCGGCCTCCTCGGCGTCAACGGCGATGGCCACCAGCTCCGCCGGGTCGGCGAACTGGCCGAAGTTGGGCATGTTGATCCCGAATCGCAGTTGCGGCATGCCGCCAAGCTAACCGTCCCGGGCCTGCGCCGTCCGCCGTCGACCCGCTCAGCTACCCGGCTTGAAGACCATCAGCCACAGCACCACGACCAGGAGGAGCGTCTCGAGCTGTGACACCACGATGATCCGCCGCAGGCCGGCCACCACGCCGGCGTCGGCAGGTCCGTTCACGGCGGCGAGGTCGAGCACCTTGCGTCCCTGGGGCCCGAAGAACGCCATGCCGAGGATGGCCGACAGGATCACCACCGCCATCGCGGAGCTGACCCACCAGTCGTCGAACCCGAACACGTCCGAGCGGATGACGAGCCAGAGGCCGAAGGCGAACGTGGCGATGCCGGCGGCGTTGAACACATACCGGCTCACGAAGTTGGTGTTCCGCAGGAAGCGGATCCTGTCCTCGGGGTCGTCGGACCGGCTCGTCAGGAACCCGAAGACCTGGATCATCATCGCCCCGCCCAGCCAGACGACGGCGAAGAAGATGTGCAGGAACAGCAGCCATTCCCTGAGGCTCACCGTGGACCTCCCTCCGATCCGTCGGCCGGAACGCTAGCCGCACGCCGGAGCACGCAGGCTCAATCGCCGGGGATGCGACCGGCCGGAAGGAGTGGCGCGTCGGTGAGGATGCGCGGAGTGGTGGCCCAGGCGTGAGCCGAGCGCCAGATGTGTAGGCCGTCGGCTTCCGCCACCACCAGATGGGCTCGCCCGTCGGCCGGGGCGACCACGAAGCGGTGGGGTAGGCCGTAGTCGAACTCCCCGAACGGGTCGGGGACCTCCCGGTTGGCGAGCACGTCGCCATCGGGCGAGACGACCACGTGCGCCGCCCTGGGTACCCTCGCGACCTCGGGGTCGTCCTCGGGCGCCGGTTCTGCGTAGCCGAGCAGCAGCAGGTGCACGTTGCCTGCCTGGTCGGCGTCCGGCTCGACGGAGACGAACACTTTGCGGCCGGTCTCGGACCGTACCCGGAGGGCGACCCGGGTGGGAGGGTCGGCGTCGGGCAAGGTCACCACGACGACGTCGTCGTGACCCTCCACGTAGTCGATGGCGAACCGGTTCCCGGCCCGGGTGGTGAAGTAGTTGACGCGCTCGGAGGTCGGCGAGTCGCCGTCGAGCCTCACGGCCCGCAGCTCGTCGCTCCACGGCTCCCAGCCGTACGCCCGGGCGCCATCGCTGAAGGCGATGGTCGTGTCGCTGGTGCCGCTGCGGAACGCCACGCCCCCGCTGCCCACGGTGAGCCACGTCCCGGCGGCGGTGGTGGCCACCGCCCGGCCGTCGTCGAAGACCGCCAGGCCCTCCAGGGGACCGGTGCCGCTCAGCTCGACGCTGCCGAGGTAGGTGCCGCCGGCGCCAAAGAGGGCGACGCGCTCTTTGTACGTGTCCGCCACCCACCACCGTCCGGCTGCGTCGACCGTGGCGAGCGACGGTCCGTAGTGCTCGGCGAGCGGCTCGAGGCCGAGCCCGTTTCCGGGCTGCTCCGGCGCGTCCCCGTACGGGAGTATGAACGCTTCCGACCAGGTCGGGGCGGTGTCGTCCACGGGAGTGATCATCACGGCGGCGGCCAGGTCACGCCAGCCTTGGGAGACCGGCGGAGGCGTGGTCGGGCGCGACTGCGGCGCAGGGGCGGCGATGAGGCGCGGCGTTGGTGACAGCTCGGGGGCGGCCGCGGGGGCCTGCCCGCCGCCCCGCCCGCAAGCGGCGGCGAGCAGCATCGCGGCGGCCAGCAGGTACCGCATCCCCCCGGCGGTGCCTCGCCATCCGGTGCTGGCGGTGGCTGTTGCCTCCATTTCCCCCTCTTGCCCCATCTCGTATCCGGGTTCCATCAACCCGTCATACCCATGACGCACACGGCGCAATCATGGTTCCCCACATCCAAGTATGCCACGCAGAGTCGCCGACGCGACTGCAGAATCGCGTCTTCTTTTCGCGACCTCGGGCATCGAAGTCGGAGCTTCCACGTCGGCAAGTCGGTCAATGAGGCCGGCCAGTCAGCCGATGGACATGGAGAACATGTGGAATCGCAAACCGGACGCACTCAGGGAGGAGCCGCGGCATAGCGCCGCCAAGGTGTCGACGGCAGTGGTCCTCGCCACTCTCGTCGTCGTGGCGTTGATCTTCTCGAACGCGTTCGCAGCGCGCCAAGTGACCGAAGACGCACGCGTGCTCGACCTCAGCCAGTCTGTGCTGGGTGCCAACGCCCTGGCCGTGAAGTCGCTGAGCCAGGCACTCCTGCTCGCCGAGGACGTGCAGCTCGGGGTCGCAGACCGCGCCACGATGCTCACGGCCGTGGAGGAGGCGCGAGAGGTGCTTTCGGACCTGCGGGACCGCGCCACGGCCTTGGGCGAGTCCGGTTCCGACAGGGCGGGCCTCCTCGAGGTGGCCGACCGCGCCGGACGGCTCGGCGGCGAGGTGGTCGTGATGATCGAGCGTGGCGATGTTGAGGGCGCTGGGGAGCTCCTGTCGGGTACGGCGCTGGAGGCGTTCGAGCACTTGCGCGACGCGGCCGGCCGCCAGCACCGCGCAGCAGCCCGGAGCGTGGAGTCCACCTCCGCGTTCCTCTCGCGCCTCGGCAGCGTGCCCGCCTTCCTGGTCGCGTTCCTCGTTCCCGGCCTGGCGATACTCGTATACCGACGCATCGCCAGGGGCCAGCTGCGCGTCGCCGAGGCACAGCTCGACGCTCGTCTGGAGGCCGAACAGCGGATCGTGGCGGCCAAGGACGAGTTCGTGGCGAGCATCTCGCACGAGCTGAGGACGCCGTTGACGACCATATACGGGTTCTCTGAGATCCTCCTCGACCAGGGGGTCGTCGATCCGGCGTACGCCACCGAGCTGTTGACGCTGATCAACACCGAGACTGCCGAGCTGCACCGCATGGTCGAGGACCTCCTGACGATCGCTCGCTCCGAGGCAGGAGCTCTGTCACTGCAGATCGGACCCGT
>CAYGCW010000067.1:0-9940 GCA_964348465.1 uncultured Acidimicrobiia bacterium
CAGCCGCATCGAAGCCACATTCGACGTCAAGGACTTCTTCGCCGCCGACACCGACCTGGTCGTGTCGCTCGACAAGCTGGACGAGCACCTGGGCCGCCAGGGCGGCGAGCCCGCCGTCGTCTACGTGGAGGCGGACCTCACCGACGCCGCCGCTCTCGACGCCATCGACAGGTTCCGGAGCCTCGTCAGGCGGATCGACAACCCGCAGCTCGCCATCGACGACGACGGCGACACGCTGCTCGAGGGCGGAGTGCTGCACATCGTCGACGACGTCATGGAGAGCCCGTTCGCAATCGCCGCGATCGGGCAGACGACCGGCGTTGCGATCACGGACTCCGACCGCGATGGTTGGCCCGACTCACCGGAGCAGCTGGCCGCGGTGTACGGGTTCGCAACTGCGGCGGGCGTGCCCTTCGACACGGCGCGGTTGAGCATGACCCCGGACGACGTGGGCATGAGCCTGTGGCTCGACCCCGCCGGCGGCCGGCAGGCCACCGTGCTGATGGCCTTCGTGGTCGGAAGCCGCTCCCAGGAGAACATCGCCGCGGCGCGCGCCGACCTCGAGCCCCTCGTCGACAGGCTAGAGCAGGAACTGAGAGAGACCGACCCCGAAGCGCGGACCGTCCTCACCGGCTCGGCGATCGTCCGCGACGAGCAACTCGGCGCCATCTTCCGGGCGCTCCTACTCGCCCTGCCGATCTCGGTGATCGCCTGCTTCGCCGTCGGCGCGCTGTTCATGCGGTCGCTGCGCTACGCGTTGGTGAGCATCGTCCCGATCCTGGTCGTGGTCTCCTGGCTCTACGCGTTCATGCATCTCGCCGGGTACGGCATCAACGTGGTCACCGCGACGATCGGCGCGATCTCGATCGGGATCGGCATCGACTTCGCGATCCACTTCATCATGCGGTTCCGCGAGGAGATGGCCCGACTGACGACCCGGCTCGAGGCGCTCCGGGCGTCCGGCACCGGCACCGGGGCGGCGCTCGCCGCGTCCGCGCTCTCGTCGATCGTCGGCTTCGCGATCATGGCGCTGGCGCCCATGCCGCTGTTCGCCGACTACGGCCTCCTGACCGCGATCATGATCTTCATGGCGTTGGTCGCCACGCTGGTCGTCCTGCCGGGCCTGCTCATGCTGACGACCGAGGACCGGTCGGTGGCCGTGCCCGACGCCGAGCCCGTGCGGGCGGGGGCCAGGAGCCGCTGACGAGTTGTGCCGCCGGAGCAGCCCGGATGCGCCTCGTCCAGGCGGCCGCGACGGCGGGCACCGCTGCCACCGCCGCGAACCACCACAGCACGCCGAGTTGGCTGCCGAGCAGGATCGCCCCACCCTGTCGGAGCGGGGCGGCGCCCCCGGACGGGTCGAGCGCCCAGGCGCCGACGCGCAGCATCACCGCGAAACCCAGCGCCGTGAGCGTGGCGCGCAGCGCCAGGGACCTCACGATCGCCCACCGGTCGTCGGCGATCGCCAGAGCTGAGGCCGCTGCGACCGCCATCACCGCAGCCGCCACGGCCAGCGCCGTCGTCAGGACGCTGCGAACCCGGCGCAAGCTGCCGGCGCCCGCACCCGGAGCCGCCACGGCCACGACCGGCTCGATCTGCTCGACGTAGGAGCGCACCTCGGCGGGCGTGGCCTGGACCCCGGCCGCCGCGAGGCTGGAGGCGATCTCCTCCACGACCGGCAGGATGGCCGCGGCCGGGTCGATCACCACTTCGGCACCGGGAGGCGCCAGCCCGGCGGCGACCGCCTGACCGACGAGATCGCCGACGGCTGCCCGGGCTTCGGGGTCCGTCCACACCGCCCTGATGGCGGCCTGCGTCTCCGGTTCCGGCAGCGCCCCCGCCTCGGCTACCGCGTCGCCGAGCCACACGGCGACCTGGTCGGCCAACCAGTCCGCATTGGCAGCGGCCCCGGCGGCCTCGGCCAGCACCTTCTCGTCGCCCGCCACCGCCCGCCCCCAGAGCGATCCCAACACGACCGAGAGCGCCAACCCGAAGACCCACAGCGCCGTGGCGCGAGAGAAGCTGCGCACGGTGGGCCGTTGTTGTGGAAGGAGCTGATGGATGGACATCTCGGTGCCGCCTGGCCTCATCACGCACGTACGACGCCCGCGTCGGGCGCCGTTGCCGCCAGGCTACCGAGGGCGGGGGGATACGAGTGCCCGCCGGCCGCATCCCGCGCCGGCAGCGGCCTCAGCCGCCAGGGCTCCGCCGCCATGCCCAGTCGGAGGCGACGATCTCGTCGAGGTCGGTGCGTTGGGGAGACCAGCCGAGAGCCCGGGTGGCGCGGTCGATGCCGGCCACGAGCACGGCCGGGTCGCCCGCTCGCCGGCCCTCGATGCGGGCCTCGATGTCCACGCCGGTGACCCGGCGGGCCGCCTCGACCACCTCCAGCACCGAGTAGCCGGTGCCGTTGCCGAGGTTGAGGCGCTCGGCGGAACCTCCATCCTGGAGATGGTCGAGCGCCGCCAGATGAGCGGCGGCGAGATCGACGACGTGGATGTAGTCGCGGACCGCAGTGCCGTCCGCCGTCGGGTAGTCGCCGCCGAAGACCGACACATAGGGTGCCGCCCCCGAGGCGGCGGCGAGGATGTTCGGGATGAGGTGCGTCTCGGGGTCGTGGCGCTCCCAGCGCCGCTCCGTCGCCCCACAGGCGTTGAAGTACCGCAGGGCCACCGACGTCATGCCGTAGGCCCGGTGGTAGTCGGCCAGCGCCCACTCCAGCGCCAGCTTCGACCAGCCGTACGGGCTCTCCGGCGCGGTCGGGTGCTCCTCGGGGATCGGCACCTCGACCGGCGTCCCGTACACCGCCGCCGACGACGAGAAGACGACCCGCATCACGCCGGCGTCCCGCAGCGCCCCGAACAGCGCCAGGCCCTGGCCGACGTTGTTCTCCAGGTACGGTGCCGGGTCTGCCACCGACTCGCCCACGGCGATGAACGAGCCGAAATGGACACAAGCTTCGACGTCGTGTTCGGCGGCGATGCGAGCGACCAGGGCCCGGTCCCCGACGGCGCCCTCGTAGAAGGTGGCGCCGGCGGCGACGGCATCGCGGTGGCCGCGGGAGAGGTCGTCGAGCACGACGACTTGGTCTCCCCGCTCCAACAGCATGTCGACGGTGACGCTCCCGATGTACCCGGCCCCGCCGGTCACCAGCACTGCCATCTAGCCACGTCCTCTCTCGCGACCCAGCGGCGCTGCGAACGCCGCGCCACCCTGCCTTCCTGGAACTTCGGGAGGATGACCATCGGTTAGTTCAGCACGGCCGGCAGGTACTCCGGCACACGCGCACCGACCAGCGTCCGGGCTCCTCGACATCCTCCGCCAACTCGGCCGCCGACCCCACCGGTGACAGCGGTCCTCCGGAAGACTCACCGCGGGCCCGCGGTGACCACTGCCGCGCCCTCAGACGCGAAGCTCGGGTAGATGGCGGCGGCGTGGCCGGTGGCGGCCTGGAAACGCGCTGCCACCTCGTCGCCGACGGCGCCGACCCGTTCCGCCTCCACCAGGGCGATCGCCGACCCGGCGAACCCGGCGCCGGTCATGCGGGCGCCAAAACATCCTGCGACCTCTCGCGCTGCTGCAGTGATGGCGTCCAGCTCGGGGCCAGATACCTCGTAGTCATCACGCAAGCTGAAGTGGCTGGCGTCCATCAGTGCTCCCAGCCGCTGCGGCTCGCCGGCTCGCAGCGCCTCGGCCGCCTCGAGGACACGGGCGTTCTCGGTGACGACGTGGCGGGCTCTTCGGCCCAGCAGCTCCCCGAGGTCGGCCGCCTCCAGATCCTCGACGGACGCGTCGCGGAGGGCGGCAACGCCCAGCGCGGCCGCCGCCGCTTCGCATTGGGCACGCCGCTCGTTGTAGGCCGTAGCCGTGAGCTCGCGACGAGTCCCCGTGTCGAGCACCAGCACCGCCACCCCGACGGGAACGGGCACAACGTCGGTTGCGAGCGACCGGCAGTCGATCAGCAGCGCATGCCCGGCTCGACCACCGGCCGACACGAGCTGGTCCATGATCCCGCTGCTCACGCCCACCCACTCGTTTTCGGCACGCTGGCCGGCCAGGGCCATGTCCGGCGCCGACCACGGCAGCTCAGAGACAGCGGCGAACACCCGCGCCACCGCCATTTCCAGGGCCGCCGAGGAAGACATGCTGGCTCCGATGGGAACGTCAGTGGCGACGACGCCCTCCCATCCCGCCAGTGGACCGTGCGCCATCTCCATCGCCCAGGCGACGCCCTCCACATAGGCGCCCCAACCGTCCGACGGTTCGGCGAGGCCGTCGAGGGCGAAGTGAACCGGCTGCGGGACGTCCTCGGAGTGGCACACCACCACCCGGTCGTCTCTGGGGCGCAGCGCGATCCACGTAGCTCTGTCGATCGCCATGGGCAGCACGAAGCCGTCGTTGTAGTCGGTGTGCTCGCCGATGAGGTTGATCCGCCCCGGAGCCCGCACCACCAGCCGCGGCGCCTCCCCGAATCGCTGCTCGAACCCGGCTCGGGCTCGCGCTCCGGCGTCGTCGGTCACGATCGCTCGATGCCGGCCGGGAGCCAGAACCGCTCGGCCGGCATATCCGCCAGCCGCTCCGCCGCCGTCTCCGGCGTGAGGTCCCGCTGCGCCTCGGCGAACATCTCGTAGCCCACCATGAACTTGCGAATCGTGGCAGACCGCAGCAACGGGGGGTTGAAGTGGGCGTGCACCTGCCAGTGGGTGCCGTCCCCACCGGCTGGAGCGCCGTGCCAGCCCATCGAGTAGGGGAAGGGTATCCGGAACAGGTTGTCGTAGCGGGCCAGCAGCCGTTCGAGGACTGTGGCGAGGCCCGCCCGGCCGCCGGCGTCGAGATCGGCGAGGCGGGGAACGGGGAACCGGGGGACTACCAGCGTTTCGAACGGCCAGCGAGCCCAAAACGGGACGACGGCGAGCCAGCCGTCGGCCTCGGCGACGGTGCGCTCGCCTGATGCCGCTTCGAGCGCTGCGTAGTCCCCGAGCAGGCGGCTGCCGTGGCGCTCGAAATACGCCCGCTGGTTGGCATCCTCGGCTGCAGCCGTGGTGGGCACCGACGACGACGCCCAGACCTGGCCGTGGGGATGGGGGTTCGACGCCCCCATCATCTCGCCCTTGTTCTCGAAGATCTGCACCCATCGATGGCGCTCACCCAGCTCCCGCTCCTGCGACACCCATAGCTCGACGACCCGGCCGATCCCGTCCCGGCCCATCTCGGCCAGGGTCAGGTCGTGCCGGGGCGAGAAGCAGATCACCCGGCTCGTCCCGGCCACGCCCTCGGCCCGGATCAGCCCGCCACCCGACTCGCCGCGCTGTCCTTCGGGGAGGAGCGCCGGAAAGTCGTTGGTGAAGACGAACGTGTCTTCGTACGCCGGGTTGATCTCGCCCGAGGCGCGCGGGTTTCCGGGGCACAGATAGCAGTCGGGGTCGTACCGGGGGCGGTCCTCGGCCGGGTGGTCGTCCACCTGCCCTTGCCACGGACGTTCGGTCCGCTGCGGCGATACCAGCACCCACTGGCCGACCAGCGGGTCGTAGCGCCGGTGGGGGCGGTCGAAGTCGACGGTCATGCGGCTCTCCCGAGGCCGGTGGCTCTTCTCGTGCGCCGAAGGTAGTTGACGCCGCCAGCGGGCGGTGCGTATCGTCGCCAGGCCGGCTGCCTGGAGGTCCCACGATGAGCACCCGCCGCTACGAGCTTCCCGTCGAGGAGACCAAGTGGCGGGTCCCGGGCGGCGCCGAGATCGTGTTCGACTTCGACTACGACGGCGGCCGGGACCGGCTCCTGCGCCTCTACGAACGGGGCAAGGACAAGCAGTGGAACGCCAACCACCGCCTCGACTGGGGGATCGCAGTGGACCTGAACGACCCGGCGGTCCGGGTCGACGAGACCATGCCGATCGCCAACACCGCCATCTGGGAGCAGATGAGCGAGGAGGAGCGCGCCGAAGTGCGCATCCACAGCGCCGCCTGGATGAACTCCCAGTTCCTGCACGGCGAGCAGGGCGCGCTGATCTGCGCCTCGAAGGTCGTCGGCACCGTGCCCGACATCGACTCGAAGTTCTACGCCGCCACCCAGGTGATCGACGAGGCCCGCCATGTCGAGATCTACAGCCGCTACCTGCGCGAGAAGATCGGGGTGACCTACCCGATCAACCCGCACCTGCGGGCGCTGCTCGACGACGTCATCCGCGACGAGAGGTGGGACATGACCTACCTGGGGATGCAGGTGATGATCGAGGGCCTGGCGCTGGCCGCATTCGGGCTGATCCGCGACACCACCAAGGAGCCGCTGGCGAAGGCCCTCAACACCTACGTCATGCAGGACGAGGCCCGTCACGTGGCGTTCGGGCGCCTGGCGCTCGACGGCTATTACGACCAGCTCACCCAGGCCGAGCGCGATGAGCGGGAGGAATTCGTCGTCGAGGCGTCCTACCTGCTGCGGGACCGGTTTCGGGGCGAGGAGGTGTGGGACCGGCTCGGCCTGCCGCGGGAGGAGCTGGCTGCGGCCACCGCCACGTCACCGCTGCTCGAGATGTTCCGCCAGATGCTGTTCTCCCGCATCGTTCCCACCGTGAAGGCAATCGGGCTGTGGGGCCCGAAGGTGCAAGCGGCGTTCGAGCAGATGGGCGTGATCCAGTTCCAGGACCTCGACCCCGACGCCCTCTCCGCAGCCGACGAGGCCGCCGCCCGCCAGCTCGAAGGGGCACCGGAGCTGTCCGAGGAGGGGGCGGCCGCCGCCGCCATCGCCGGCGTGGATCCCCAGCGGGCCCGCGAGGTGCAAGCGACGATCGAGCTGGGCGGGGAACCCGAGGACGCCTGAGACGCGACGACGCGCCGGCGACTGCCGGCGCGTCGGTGCGTATCGAAGCCTGCGATCAGCTGGCGTTGGCGCCCGAGGTCTCCAGGACCGCGGCGCCGGAGCCGGCCTCGAACTCGACGTCGATCTTGCGAGGCTTGGCTTCCTCCTTGACCGGAATGGTAAGGAACAGCACGCCGTGCTCGTACCTCGCGGTGATGTTGCTCGCGTCGAGCGACTGGCCCAGCCGGATCTGGCGGCTGTGGGTGCCGTGGGGCCGCTCCCGCACCAGCCAGTCGGCGCCCGAGGTGTCCTCGAAGGCCCGAGAGGCGGTGACGGTGAGCACCTGGTTCTCGACGGAGACGGAGATGTCTTCCTGCTGGACGCCGGGAAGGTCGAACCGGATGACCAGCTCGCCGCCCTTGCGAAAGGCGTCCATCGGCATCATCCCCGCAGAGCGGAACGGCGCGCCGAAAGACTCGAACAGCGCGTCGAACTCACGGAACGGGTCGGTGAATCGCATGACCTTGTGCCTCCTTTCAGCGGTCTCGCGGTCGTGCGAACGTATCCTGCCCCAAATCTATTCCCAGGGCACTCAGATTTCTAACACATTCCGCTGTGAGTTTCAAGGCCGTTCCGGCCTTCAGGGCACCAGGAGCACCTTGCCGGTGGTGCGGCGCCCCTCGAGGGCCCGGTGGGCGTCGGCGGCCTGGTCCAGCGGGAAGCGGGCCCCCACCAGCACGTCCAGCTCGCCCGACGCCGCCCCCGCCAGCACTTCGCCCGCCCGCCGCTCCAGGTCGTCCCTGGTCACCACGTAGTGGAACAGGCTCGGGCGGGTCAGGAAGAGCGAGCCCTTGGCGTTGAGGATGCCGGGGTCGAACGGCTCCACCTTGCCACTCGACTGGCCGTAGAGGACCATCGTCCCCCGCAGCTTCAGCAGATCGAGGCCAGCTTCGAAGGTGGTGGCGCCCACCGAGTCGTAGACGACGTCGAACGGCCGCTCGCCGAGCAGGTCCCGGGAGGCGTCGGCGAAGTCCTGCTCGGTGTAGACGATCGTGTGGTCGGCGCCGACGCCCGCGGCCAGGGCCGCCTTCTCCGGGGTCCCGGCGGTCGCCACCACGGCGGCGCCGCGGCGCTTCGCCATCTGGATGAGGAGGCGGCCCACTCCCCCGGCGCCGGCGTGGACCAGGCAGGTGTGGCCCGGTGCGAGGGGGAACGTGTCGTGGCTGAGGTAGTGGGCGGTCATGCCCTGGAGCATCAACGCGGCGCCCTGTTCGGTGGACACGCCGTCGGGCAGGCGGACCAGCCGGTCGGCGGGGACGGCGGCGAGCGTTGCGTAGGCACCGGGCGCTCCCGTGTAGGCGACCCGGTCGCCGACGGCGAGGCCGTCGACGCCGTCTCCCAGGGCCGCCACCGTGCCGCCGGCCTCGAGGCCGGGCACGAACGGCACCTCGCGCGGGTACAAACCGGTGCGGTGGTAGACGTCGATGAAGTTGACCCCGGCCGCCTCGACGCGGACGAGCACCTCGCCCTCGGCCGGCTGCGGGTCGGGCAGGTCCGTCGGCACGAGGGCCTCGGGCCCTCCGATCTGGGTGACGTGAATAGCGCGCATGCCGGCAGGGTACCCTCCCGCCACCGCGGACACGTCCCGACGGACTGGAGGCCCAGAGCCCGCCGGCCGGGGTCAGCCGACCGCCGACTGCCGTCACCGGAACCGGCCCGCAACGGAAGGGGACCCCCGCACCGGCGGAGGTCCCCTCCACGTTCGTGCCTGGGCGTCCTCCTACACGAGGTTCCTCGGGGCGAAGCTCATGGTCTTCGCCAGCTCGGTGGTGCCGATCTTGCGGACCCGGCCCTTGCCGAGCTTGAAGTTGTACCGCAGGTTGATCGGCTGGAGGTTGGTGTCGCCGGGCGTCACCGTGTTGGCCGGCTGGCCCGGGTACAGGAAGTACGTGAACGTCACCCCGTCGGGGACCGTCGGGCTGACGTAGGCGACGGCCGTGAACGACCCTGTCGTCCTGTTGCCGAGCTGGTCGATGACGTTGTCCGACTCGATCGACACCAGGTCTCCGGACACCACCCCGCGGGCGGCGGCGTCGCCTTCCGAGATCTCGAGGAAGTTGGCCGGCCACCGCTCGTTGGAGATCTCCCGCCGGGCGTGGTCGAACAGGTTGTTCCACAACGCGTTGACCCGCCCGTTGGTCACCCACAGCTCGTCGCCCCTCGGCCCGAGCATCTCGTTGCGGGCCTTGACCACGTCCCAGTCGGCCTTCACGAAGTTCGCCTTGCCGGAGTCCGACTTGAACTTCAAGTCGGCATGCAGGCGAGCCGTTCCCACCAGTTCGCCGCCCTCCAGGACCAGCGGGGTCTGGATGCCGTCGTTGCCGTAGGACTTCAACAGGTCGTGGGCGCGCACCCCGTCGGCCTGCGCCTTCTCGATGAGGGCCGTGTAGTCCTTGCGGCCGGAGGCGAACGGCGCGGTCTCCTCGAAGATCTCGTTGGTGTCCGCCCAGTCGAAGCCGCCGTAACCCATCTTGCGGCCGACCTCGGCGAAGATCTGCCAGTCGGACTTGGCCTCACCGGGAGGGTCGGCGATCTTCTCGTAGAGCCGCAGCCGGCGTTCGGCGTTGTTGCGGGTGTAGTTGTCCTCGCCCCAGGCGCCGGCCGGCAGGATGATGTCGGCGTACGGCGTGGAGTCGTTGGGGTAGATCTCCTGATGGACGATCACGGTCCCGCCCTCGTCGATGCGGGCCTTGAGCGCCTCGAAGGCGCGGTCCGGGTCCGTGGACGGCACCACCGGCCCGATCGACGTGAGGCGGCGGGCGGCGTCCGCCAGGGCGTGGCTGGCACCCATGGCGCCGATCCAGTTGGTGCCGACGATCCAGCGCAGGCGGGTGTTGCCCTCGACGAACCACCGCTCGGTGTCCATCTCGACCTTGTTGCCCTCGTACTCGTGAGGCGACTTGTCCTTCGGGTAGCCGGCGGCCTTCATGCCACCGCGCTGGTGGCCGCCCATCCGGCTGATGGCGCGCCCCTCCCTGCCGACCGAGCCGGTGACCACACCGAGGTTGCCGATCGCCGCAGTGTTCTCGTAGTTGTGCGACCAGTAGACGCCCTTCTCGAACAGGATCGTCGCCTTGGGCCGCTCGCC
>CAYGCW010000068.1:0-9887 GCA_964348465.1 uncultured Acidimicrobiia bacterium
TCCACACGCTTACGGTTGCGAAGGCCGGGAGCGGCGCGGGTACCGTGACGAGCGCGCCGGCGGGGATCGATTGCGGTGCGGACTGCTCGGAGAGCTACGCCGAGGGGACCGTGGTGACGCTGACGCCAGCGGCGGACGCGGGGTCGGCCTTCGCCGGCTGGAGTGGCGACGCCGACTGCACGGACGGTTCGGTGACGATGGACGCGGATCACGCCTGCACGGCCACCTTCGATCTCGTGCTCCACACGCTGACGGTCGCGAAGGCCGGGACCGGTACGGGTACCGTGACGAGCACGCCGGCCGGGATCGACTGCGGGGCGGATTGCTCGGAGAGCTACACGGCCGAGGGGACCGTGGTGACGCTGACGCCGGCAGCGGATCCCGGCTCGGCCTTTGCCGGCTGGAGCGGCGACGCCGACTGCACGGACGGCGCGGTGACGATGGACGCGGACCGCAACTGCACCGCGACTTTCGATCTGGTTCGAAACCTCACGGTGTCCTTGTCGGGTACGGGCGGCGGCACGGTGACGAGCACGCCTGGCGGCATCGATTGCGGTATCGACTGCTCCGAGGACTACCCGAAAGGCTCCAGCGTGACGCTCACCGCGGCGGCCGCTGCTGGCTCGGCTTTCGTCGGCTGGGGCGGTCACGGCGATTGCAGCGATAGTACGGTGCGCCTCAACTCGGATCGGTACTGCATCGCGATCTTCGATCTCTTCAGCTCCGTCCTCACGGTCACCAAGGCCGGAACCGGCAGCGGCACCGTGACCAGCGCTCCTGCCGGCATCGACTGCGGCCCGGATTGCTCGGAGGCCTATGCTGACGGCACCGCGGTGAATCTGACGGCGACCCCCGACATCGACTCCACCTTTTTGAGCTGGGGTGGCGACGCCGATTGCACGGACGGCTCTCTGAGCATGGACGGCAGTCGAAACTGTTCGGCCACCTTCGATTGTGTCCAGGATCTGACTCTGGGCAGCATGACCCTCACCGGTGGGGAGTACAACGCTGCGCTTTCCATCACGGCGGGTCCGGATCTGACAATCGACGGCACGTCGGCGCCGGTGATGCTCATGGCCGGGCAGGTCATCAGCCTCGGCGACGGGACACAGATCTCGGGAGAGCTGATCGCCTCGATCGAGGCGACTCCCTGCCCTTAGCGGGGAGCGGCCAGGAATGCTCTGGTGCGGCCGCTGGTGGCTGGGCCCGCCGGCGGCTGGCAGTTCTCGAACCGCTCGACTGCTGGCGCTACGGCCCGGGTTTCGGCGTAGAGCGGAGGCTGGTAGCGGGCCGGTGGCGGGTCACTTCTCGGTGAACTCCACGGTGCCGTCCCAGTCGTCGCCGGGAGGCTGGCGCAGGTAGGCGTCGATGCGGCGCAGGTAGACCCGGTACAGGGACTCGTCGTGGCCGCTCGCCGCTGCGGCGAGGCCGGCGAGGCCGCGCCGCGCGCGGTCCCACTGGCGGCCGCGGAAGAGCTCGAGAGCGTCGTGGAAGCGCTCCAGCTTCCCGAGATCGCTCGCGGTCAGAGAGCCCTCCGGCCCCAGCGGCTCGTGGATCCGGACCGCTTCCGTCCTGCCCTTGACCCGCACCCGGTCCAACTCCCGGTAGACGAAGCCGGGTGCCGCACGCCGGGTGGATTCGCTGATGAGAATCGAGACGCCGTAACGCTTGGTCAGGCCCTCGAGGCGCGAGGCCAGGTTCACGCCGTCGCCGATGACGGTGTAGTTGAGGCGGTTCTCGGAACCCATGTTGCCGGCCACGACGAGGTCGGTGTGGATGCCGATGCCGATGCCGAGCTCCGGCAGGCCGCGGCTGTCGAACTCCCGGTTCAGAGGGCGCAGACAGCCTTTCATGCCGAGGGCAGTGCTCACCGCGCGGGCGGCGTCGTCGGCGTGATCCACGGGCACCCCGAACAGGGCCATCACGGCATCGCCGATGTACTTGTCGACGACGCCGCCGTGCTGCTCGATGATGGCGCTGACCTCGGTCAGGTAGAGATTGAGGAGCAACAGGATCTCGCGCGGTGAGCGGCCCTCGCAGAGAGTGGTGAAGTTCCGCACGTCCGAGAACAGCACCGTGGCTTCCCGTTCCTCGCCGCCGAGCTCGATCTCCTTGCTGAGCAGCTCCTCGGCGATCGCGGTGGACACGACCTTGCCGAGCAGGTCGCGCACCCGCTCTTTCTCGGCCAGGCCTTCCGCCATCTCGTTGAACGAGCCGGCGAGGCGGCCGATCTCGTCGCAGCGGTCGATCTCGACCCGCTGGCTGTAGTCCCCCGCTTCGATGCCACGGACCCCCTCGGCCAGATCCAGGACCGGTCGGGTCACGGAGCGTGCGATCGCCACGGCGGCGACGATCGACAGCGCGAGGCTGGCGGCGAACAGGAGCAGCAGGATCAGGCGCAGGCGGCGATAGGGCGCCAGTTCCTGTGCGAGAGGCCGCTGCAACACCATCAGGACCTCGTCGCCGCCGCTGTCGGAGAGCGGCATCACCGCCGAGACGAAAGCCTCGCCTGCCATCCCCACCGTCGTGGTCTCCTCCGCCGCCAGCTCTCCTGCCGCCAGCAGGGGCGGCAGGAGCTCGCGCGTGGCGCCCGGCAGGGTGCTCGCCACGGCGCGCGTCGCGGCTGACGAACCGCGGTGGAGGATCGAGATCTGGGAGAGGATCAACTCTTGCAGGTCGCGGGCGTAGTCGTCATCGAGCAGGAAGCCGATGAAGATCCAGGCGTCGAGGTCGGGCACGAGCAGGGGCACGACCATCATCTGCAGCAGACGGTCGCCCCGCATGACAACGGCCGCGGCTTCCCCGTAATCGTCCTCCAGGGCGGCTTCCACGATCCACGGCCAGGGGTTCGGTCCGCCGCCGGCCGGCAGCGCGGCGGTGTCCGCCAGGACCTCGTCGTCGAGGGAGACCAGCAGCATCGTGTCGGCACCGGTGATGCGGTTGAGATGGTTCCTCATCGTCGACAGGATGGTGTCGTGATCGGCCGTGGAATAGGCGGTCTTGAACGCGTAGTCGCTCGACATCAGGCGGGCGGCCTCGAGGAGTCGCTGAGTGCGGTCGGAAAACAGCCGCGCGAAGACCGCCGCGTCCTTGCGCAGGTCGGCCGTGATGACCCGGTCGGCGTTGTCGATGCTGGCCTGGTTGACGGCGAGGAAGGACGCTGCCAGGGCGAGCACGAGGAGGCCGACGAAGAAGGCGATGAGCCGCGACCGGAAGCTGCGGAATGCGAACATCGAGCGGCGGAGCGCGCGCGGCCCTGGCGGACGGTCAGTACTTCTTGCGGCCGGCCTTGGAGCCCCGCAACCTCAGGGCCGGTTTGAGCTGGATCTCGAAGTCGAGCTCCGGCCAGTCGCCGGCGGCCACCTGCACGATGCGGGGATCGGCCGGCGCCTTCTGGAGCGGATGCCAGACGTGGACCTCCCAGCGGCCCGCGGGAAGGTCCCGCACCTCGGCGACCCCGTCCTCGGACGAGGTGGCGAAATGCGGGCTCTCGACGACATAGATGTAGCCACGCATGTGATCGTGGATGTTGCAGCCCAGCACGATCTCCCCTGGCTGCTCGAAGGTCACCGGCTCGGCGGGCGTTCCCTTGTAGAGGGGGAGCTCGAACTTCTTGGCCTCCGAGAACGAGTAGACATGGTGGCGGATGTCGTCCTTGTTGGGGAAGCTGACGCTGGTGCCGATGCGAACCGGCAGCACGTGAGGGACGAAGGCTTCGTCGATCTGATCCATGATCGCTTTGGCCGGCGGCGCGTCCGGCCGCGCCGCGGCGGTGTCGGCGGCCACGACGACAGCCGCTCCGACCGGCCTGCCCTTCTGGTCTTTGAGACGGACCGTAAGGCTCGCGGCCGCAGCCGGGTGGAGAGCGGCCAGGACGAGAAAGCCCGAAAGGGCAGCCGGCAGAAGGCCAGGTCTCATCTCGCCGGCATCAGAGCCCGTGGACGAACGAGATCCGGACGAGACTCTTGTCGTAGTCGATCCCGCCGCCGGCGCTGGTCTGCTGGAACTCGTAGGTCAGCACCACGGAAGAGTCCTGGCCGATGCTGCGGTCGAGGTCGAGGCTCAACGCGTGGACCTCGGCGTCCAGGCGGTAGGCGAACTTGCCGGCGCCGAAGGCCGGGTCGTCGGTGATCGCTTCGGCGGCGGCCACGATCCGGTCGTTGGGAGTCGCCGTCGATGCGACGTCGCCGTCCCGGTAGATGTAGCCGAAGGTGAGGAGCCAGGTGCTGCCGGCCGCGTAGTCGGCACTGAAAGAGAGGCTCAAGCGTTCCTGGTCGAAGACGTCACCGGGCGCCTGTTCGTCCCCGGGTCCCGGCCCCGGTCCAGGTCCCGGCCCGGGCCCCGGTCCAGGTCCCGGCCCGGGCCCCGGTCCGGGTCCCGGCCCGGGCGCCGGTCCGGGCCCCGGTCCGGCACCGCCGGGGCTGGCGGGCAGCGCCTGGTCGGCGCGCAGGATGTCGTGGGAGATGCCGGCCTCGACGCTCCAGCGCTCGTTGACCCGCTTGCCGTAGCTGAGCTCTGCTGCGTAGAACCATCCCTGCCGGTTGTCGGCGTCGAACTCCTGTCGCTCGATGGCGCCGGTGAGGCGGAGCGTGGGCGCCGCCGGTCCGAGGCCGAATTTCTTCCGCCACGCGGCGGAGAGGCCGAGCAAGGCATTGTCGAGGTCGCCGAACTCGTCGTGGGCGGCGTAGGCCACGCTGGCGGTGAGGGTGAGCCCCTTGCCGTCCTCGAATTCGTAAGCCCGGCCGCCTTCGAGCCTCACCTGGAAGGCGGTGTCGCTCTCGATGTCCGAGGCGAGCTCGGACCGGCCCAGGTTATCGTCGTAGAGCGCGCCGACCTCGATGCTTCCGAACCAGGCGGCGGCGGCGCTCGCCGGCGCCAGCAGAAGGAGAAGAAGGCCGGCGGCGGCCGGCCGTCGGAGGTCGTTCCTGAAGCCGACGGCTCGTCCCGTCGCGCGATGCGGTGTTCGATTCATGGGCCCCTCTCGTTTCGACGGCGGCCGGGGAATACGAGCCGCTATACTCGTCGCCCCTTGCGACGACAGCGGCAAGTTCACGACCGGTCGCGCCGATGACCTGGCGATGCTGAGCGACTGGTCGACTCCACTGCTCTATGGTGCGGGTGTTTTCGTCACCCTGGAGCTGCTGTACATCCTGCTGCGTAGATCGCTGCCGCGCCTTCGGTTGCGCGCACTGTACCACCTGTGGGCCCTCATCCTGGGCCTCCTGGCGGCGCTCTATCTCGCCGGCCTGAACCCGGCACATCCGCTCCGGCTGCTGACTACTGCGGCAGCGGCCCTGATCTCCACCGTGGTCCTGTTCATCCTGATCGACACCCTCGTCCTGCAGCGGCCCTGGGCCCCCGGCCGGCCTCCGATGCTGCCGAAGCTGGCCCGTGATGTGCTCCTCATGACCCTGCTGGTGGCGGTCGGCCTGCTGGTGGCCAGGGAGATTCTCGACCAGCCGCTGGGGGCGGTTCTGGTCTCGTCGACGGTGCTTTCGGCGGTCGTCGGTCTGGCGCTGCAGGACGTGCTGAAGAACGTCTTCGCCGGTATGGCGCTCGACATGGAGAAGCCGGTCCGCGCGGGTGACTGGCTGTTGCTGGACGGGACGACCCCGGCCGAGGTCATCGACGTCTCCTGGCGGAGCATGCGGTTCCGGACCCGCGAGGGCGTCGAGATCTCGGAGCCCAACTCCAAGATGGCAAGCGCGCGGTTGGTCAACTACGGCTCCGGCGCGAGGCCGAAGGCGATGGTCTTCCGGATCGGTCTGCCGTACGAGGCCCTGCCGACCGAGGTGAAGCGGGCGCTGGAGACGGCCGCGAGCTCGGTGCCCGACGCCCTGGACGACCCGCCGGTACGGGTCTTCGTGGAGAGCTTCGACGACCACTCGATCGGCTATTACATGCGTGTCTGGACCCATAGCGTCGGCGATATGCGCGGCTTCAAGGATCGGGTCAACACCCGGATCTGGTACGAGCTGAAGCGCCGCGGCCTCTACGTTCCCTTCCCGATCCGCACCGTGCACCTGCACAGGGTCAGCGACATGGCGGCGGCGGAGGAGGGCGCGGCTCGCCGGCGGGCCGAGCGGCGACTGGCGGAGATCGACCTGTTCGGCGAGCTCGAGCCCGAGGTGGTCCGGGAGCTGGCACTGGCGTCCGATCGCCAGTTCTTCGACGACGGCGAGGTCCTGGTGCGCGAGGGAGCGCCCGGGGACTCGCTGTTCGTCGTCGAGATCGGCGCGGCGGTGGTCACCAAGACCAGCGACGAGCTCGGCGGCGAGGTCGAGCTGGCTCGGCTGTCGGCAGGCGCCTTCTTCGGTGAGAGGTCGCTCCTCACCGGCGAGGACCGCAGCGCCACGGTCACCTCGGAAGGCGGCTGTGTGGTGCTGCGCCTGTCGAAAGAAGCGGTGGCGCCGATCCTCGAGCAGGATCCGACGATTGCCGAAGCCCTGAGCCGGGCCCTGGCGGCGCGTCAGGCCGAGACCGACGCTTCCCTGGAATCGCATCGAGACCGCTTGCGCCAGGTCGGCACCGCCCAGGACCAGCTCTCGCTGCTCGGCAAGATCCGCTCCTTCTTCAAGCTCGCCTGACGAGATGCCGCCGCGCCGCAGCCACGAGCTGCTCTATCTCTCGCGCCAGGACGTCGCCGCCGTGGGGCCTCCCATGGGCGAGATCCTGGAGGCGCTGGAGACCGCCTTCCGGGAGAAGGGCGAGGGGCGGGCCGAGATGCCGCCCAAGCCGGGGATCCACCCGGGAGGCGGCGACAACTTCATCCACGCGATGCCGGCCTGGATCCCGGCCCTGGAGTCGGCGGGCGTCAAATGGGTAAGCGGGTTCCCGGGCAACCGGGCGCGGGGACTGCCGTACATCACCGGGCTCGTCGTCCTCAACGACCCCGAGACCGGTCTGCCGCTGACGGTGATGGACTGCGTCTGGATCACCGCGATGCGCACCGGCGCCGCGACTGCGCTCGCCGCTCGTTACCTGGCGCGCCCGGACGCCGCGGTGGTGGGAGTCCTCGGCTGTGGCGTGCAGGCGCGGACGAACGTCGAGGCGCTGGCACTGCTGTTTCCACTCGCCGTGGTGAGAGCCTACGACATCCACCCGGAGAGGGCGGCGGCCTACGCCGAGGAGGCCGCGGAGCGCTTCGGCCTCGAGGGTACGGCGGTCTCGGCTCCGCGCCAGGCCGTCGAGGGCTGCGACATCGTGGTCACGGCCGGGCCGATACTGAAGGAGCCCCACGCCACGATCCAGCCCGGCTGGCTCGAGGAGGGCGCTTTCGCGTCGCTGGTCGACTTCGATTCGTACTGGCATCCCGAGGCGATGGCCGAGGCGGCGAAGTTCTGCACCGACGACACCGCCCAGCTGCGCCATTACCAGGAGCTGGGGTATTTCCGCGCGATTCCGCCGCTCCATGCCGATCTCGGCGAGCTCGTCACTGGCGCGAAGCCGGGCCGCGAGAGCCCGGAGGAGAGGACGATCGCCGCCAACCTGGGGCTGGCCATCGACGACATGGCGGTGGCACCGCTCGTCTACCGGCGAGCGGTCGAGCGTGGGGTCGGGGTGCGGCTTCCCCTCTAGCCTGAGCTCCCATCGGAGTCATCTGCTCCATTGCGCATCGTGGGGCGCCGTAGTAGAGCTTCATCTCGGTGAGAGGAATAGGGACCGGCAGGCGCTCTCTGCTCGCGGGCCTCGCCTGGCTGGCGGTCGGTCTGGGACTCGCGAGTCCCGGCCCGGCCGAGCTGACGTTCCAGCACCTGGTCATCGACGCCGGCAACCCGTCCGATCCCCACTGCAAGGCCCTGGGCGACATCGACGGTGACGCGCAGCTCGACGCCGTGGTGGCCAGCTCGTCCGGGGCCGGGCTGTTCTGGTACGAGTATCCGGCCTGGACCAAGCATGCCATCCGTTCCTCCGGCGCCTGGACGACGGACATGCAGCTCGGCGACGTCGATGGCGACGGTGACCTCGACATCGTGATCCCGGACAGTGGCGGCATCAAGTGGTACGAGAACCCGCGCCCGGGAGGTGACCCGCGCAGCGCGACCTGGAACGAGCACCTCATCGGAGCGGCGGGCGCCAACAGCCACGACGTCGAGATCGGAGATCTCGAGCCGGATGGCGACCTCGACGTCGTCACGCGCAAGAAAGGCGGCAACGGCACCTTCTTCTGGCGGCAGACGGCCGCCGGCGCCTGGACGCAGGTCACGGTGACGGCGAGCGCCGGCGAGGGGACCGGGCTCGGCGACCTCGACGGCGACGGCGAGCGCCGGCGAGGCGGCCGGGCTCGGCGACCTCGACGGCGACGGCGATCTGGACGTGGCGCAGAACGGTTTCTGGGTCGAGCAGGTCACACCGACCAGCTGGGTCGAGCACACGATCGACGCGAGCTGGCCCGGGGACGTCGGGGTGCTCGTGGCCGACGTCGACGAGGACGGCAGAAACGACGTCGTCCTGGCGCCGTCCGAGAGCTCGGGCCGCTTTTCCTGGTATGAGGCGATCGACCCGGTGTCCGGACCTTGGGTCGAGCACCCCATCGACCCCTCGGTCTCCTTCTTCCACACCTTCGAGGCCGTTGACATGGATCACGACGGCGATCTCGACCTGGTGACCGCGGAGATGCACCAGTCGTCGGACCCGGACGAGGTCGCGGTCTACTTCAATGACGGTGGCGGCCTCTCATGGAGCGTCCAGGTGGTGGCCGTGTCCGGATCGCACAACGTCCGCGCCGGGGACGTCGGCGGCGACGGCGACGTCGACATCTTCGGCGCCAACTGGAACGACGGCGCGCCGAACTCGGCGGTGGTGGAGATGTGGGAGAACCAGACCTCGCCCCTGCCGCTGGGTCTCTGGCAGCGCCACGTCGTCGAGACCTCCCTGCCGTGGAGCTCGGTTTTCGTCTACGGGCGCGACCTCGACGGCGACGGCCTGCCGGATCTGGCGACCGGAGGGTGGTGGTATTCGAATCCGGGCTCGCTGGGAGGCGCCTGGACGCGGCAGACGATCGGCGCGCCGCTCCACAACGTCGCCGCCGTTCACGATTTCGACAACGACGGGGACTTCGACGTCCTCGGCACCGACGGTCAGGTCGGAGGCGAGGATTTCTCGTGGGCGCGCAACGACGGCGCCGGCGCCTTCACCAACCTCGACATCACCAACCCGCCGACGGGTGGTGACTTCCTGCAGGGCGTGAGCGTCGATCAGATGGCGGCCGGCGGCCGCGAGGGCGTCGTCGTCTCGTGGCACAACGGCGGCTCGGGCACCGCGATGCTGACGGTGCCGGACGATCCGGCAACGGCGGCCTGGCCGCTGACCCTCCTCAGCGCCACCACCAACCAGGAGGCCGTGCCCACCGGCGACATCGACGGCGACGGCGACAACGACGTTCATCTCGGCACCGCGTGGCTCCGCCAGGAGCCCGACGGGACGTTCTCGACCGAGAGCGGCATCTCCCTGAGCGGCGGCGGCGTGCCCGACCGGGTGGTGCTGGCCGATCTCGACGGCGACGCCGACCTGGACGTCGTCATCGGTGTCGAGTTCGGCTCCGCGCTGGTCTGGGGCGAGAACGACGGCGCCGGCGGCGGCTGGACCGAGCATGCGATCGCAGCCGAGTTCGACTACTTCAGCGTCGATGCGGCCGACGTCGACGGCGACGGCGACATCGACGTGGTCGGCGGCGCCCACATGGGCAGCGGCGAGGTCTCGCTGTACGAGAACGACGGCACCGGGCTCGGGTGGACGGCGCACGTCGTCGACGCCGGCGACTCACCGGCGGTCGACCACCACGACGGCACCCGGCTCGTCGACATGGACCTCGACCGCGATCTCGACGTCATCTCGGTCGGCTGGTCGAAGCGCAGTCTGGTGATCTACGAGAACCTCGCCATCGA
>CAYGCW010000069.1:0-9792 GCA_964348465.1 uncultured Acidimicrobiia bacterium
ACGATGTTGGGGTGGCTGAGGTTGGCGGCGGCCTGTGCCTCCCGCCGGAAGCGTTCCACGAAGGCGCGATCGCCTGCGAACTGCGGGTGCAGCACCTTGATCGCCACCCGGCGGCCCAGCAGATGGTCCTCCGCCTCGAAGACGTCGGCCATTCCGCCGCGCGCCAGGTGGGAGATCAGCCGGTAGCGGCCGGCCAGCGTGCGTTGGGAGCTCACGATGCCGGGATGGTAACGGAGGGCCTCAGGTAGACCCCTGCAACCACGCAGCGATGACTTCGGCGGCAATCGGAGCCGCCACGACACCGCCGGTGGCGGCGTCCCCGAGGTCGCCGCCGGACTCGACAAGCACCGCCACCGCGATCTGGCGCTCGTCCGGAGCGGCGGCAACGGGCGCGAATCCGGCAAACCAGGCATGCGGCGCAGCACCGGCCACCTCGGCGGTGCCGGTCTTGCCGGCGACCCTGACCCCCGGCACCGCAGCCCGCCGGCCGGTTCCGGAGGCAACGGCGCGTTCCATCAACTCGGCCAGGACCGTCGCCGTGGCCGGGCTCACCGCCCGCCGCCACTCCGCGGGCCGGGTCGTCTCGATGAGGGCGCCGTCGGCGTCGAACACCTCCGCCACCAGGTAGGGGACCATCATCGTGCCCTCGTTGGCAACGGCGCCCGCCATCAGCGCGGCATGGAGGGGGCTGGCCCGCACGTCGCGCTGACCGAGTGCGGTCTGGGCGACCGGCGCCAGGTCGCGGCCGAACGACGCCGCCGGAGGGATCACCGACGGCACCACGTCGAGGTCGAACGGCACCTCCACACCGAACCCGAACGCGTTCGCCTGCGCCACCAGGCGGGCGGCGCCCACGTCCATGCCGAGCCGGCCGAAGACGGTGTTGCAGGAGCGGACGAAGCCAATCTCGAGCGTGACGGTGTCGCCGCCGGCACACGGCTCGCGGTCGAAGTTGCGGATGGTGGCGGTGGAACCGGGCAAGGCCAGCTCCGCAGGGTCGTCGAAGCGCGTTCCCGGGTTGGCAGCTCCGGCTTCCAGCGCCGCAGCCGCGGTGACGATCTTGAACACGGAGCCGGGCGGGTAGGTCTGCTCGAACGCCCTCCCCAGCAGCGGCTGTGCCGGGTCGGACTCCAGCGCCTCGCCCACCGGCCCGGCGTCGGCCCCCAGCAACGTGTTGGGGTCGAAAGAAGGCGACGACACCAGGGCCAGCACGGCCCCGGTGCGGGGATCGATCGCCACCACCGCCCCGCGCTGGCCGCCCAGGGCCGCCGCCGCGACCTGCTGGAGGCCGTCGTCGATCGTCAGCCGCAGCCCGCGCGGCCGCAGGTCGCCGCCCGTGATCACGGCCAGCAGCCCGGAAATCGTGGAGTTCCGCTTCGACACGAGCGTCGAGGCGCGCGCGTTCTCCAAGCCCCGGTCGCCGAACAGCACCGAGGCATAGCCGACGACATGGGCGTACGCCGCGCCCTTCGGGTAGCGCCGCCGGAAGGCGCGGGCATCGGCGGCGTCGGCGGCCGATGCGGCGAGGACGACACCGTCGGCGGCCGTGATCGGGCCCCGCTCCCTGCCCGCTCTGCCGAGGGTCACCCGCGCATTGCGCGGGTCGTCCCGGTATCGGGAGGCGTCCACTCCCTGGATCCACGTCAGCGCCAGCACGATCACGAGGAACCCGGCGAACACCACTGCGGCGAGCCGGCGGATGGCCCCGTTCACGCCCGCTCCTCGTGGGACACCCTGGCGAGCAGGGCGAGGATCGCCATGTTGGCGACCAGCGACGACCCGCCGTACGACATGAACGGCAGCGTGATCCCCGTGACCGGGAACAGCCGCAGCACCCCGGCCAGGATCAGCAGCGTCTGGATGGCGAGCGTGAGGGCCAGACCGGCAGCCAGCAGCTTGCGGAACAGGTCCCGGGCCCGCAGGGCGATGCCGAGGCCGGCGGCGATCAGCAGCGCGAACGCGGCCACCACCGCCACCGCGCCCGCCAGGCCGGTCTCCTCGGCGACGGCCGCGAACACGAAGTCTGTGGCGGCGGCCGGGATCAGGTCGGGCCGCCCCACCCCGAGACCCGAACCCGTCAGGGACCCGCTGCCGAGCGCGAACAGCGATTGCGCCACCTGGTATCCCGTTCCCAAGAAGTCGGCGAATGGGTCGACCCAGGCCGTCACCCGCACCCGCACGTGCCCGAACAGGCGGTAGGCCGTGAAGCCTCCGACGATCACGAACAGCCCGCCGGCGGCGAGATAGGAGTGGCGCCCGGTGGCGGCGTAGAGCATCGTCACGAACAGGCCGAACAGCAGCAGCGACGCCCCCAGGTCGCGCTGGTACACCAGCACGGCGAAAGCGAACCCTCCGGCCGCCAAGAGGGGCACCAGCTGGCGGGGCTCCGGCACGTGGACGGGGCCCAGCCGCCGGGTCATCACCCGCAACGAGCCGTGGCGCTCGGCCAGGTAGCTGGCCAGGAACACCACCAACAGCACCTTGGCCACCTCGCCGGGCTGGAAGCTGAGGTCGCGGGCCACCAGGGGCAGGTCGAGACGAACCCAGAGGCGCGATCCGTTCACCACCGCCCCTCTGAGGGGGAGCCCGGCCGGCAGCAGCGGCAGCAACAGGAGCAGCAAGGCGGCGCTCAGGAGCAGGTAGCGGTAGCGGCGCAGCACGGCCACTCCGCCTTCGCGCAGCAAGAACAGCACCCCAACGGCGACCCCGGCGGCGACCAGCAACCACCAGCGCTGCGCCGATCCCAGCAGCGGATCGATCCGGTACACGACCGTGGCACCTACGGCGGTGAGCATGGCCGCGAGGGGAAACAGATACGGCGCTGCCCCCGGCGCCCACAACCGGACCGCGGCGTGAATGGCACCGAAGGCGGCTGCGAACACGACGAACGTGAGCGCCACCTGGGCGTCGATGCCCGAGGTGCCCGCCAGGTTCACCAAGCCGACCCCGAACGCCGCCAAGACCGCCGCGGCGGCGAGCAGCGCCGCCTCGGCAGTGCGGGTCACTGGCCGGCGGCGTCGACGACCACGACGGTGATGTTGTCGTGGCCCCCAGCCTGGTTCGCCAGGTCGACGAGGGCCTGGGCGGCCTCCTCGGCCGATTCGCAGGTGCGCAACGCCGCGCCGACCTCGTCGTCCGACAGCATGGTCGTCAGACCGTCGGAGCAGAGCAGGACGCGGTCGCCGGGGCGGAGCTGCTCCGAGAACGTGTCCACGTCGATCCACCGCGCCATGCCCAGCGCCCGGGTGACCAGGCTCCGCTGCGGGTGCGTGTGGACTTCCTCCTCGGTGATACGCCCGGCTTCGAGGAGCTCGGCTACCACGGAGTGGTCCGTCGTGATCCGGGTGAGTGCACCATCGCGGAAGAGGTAGGCGCGGCTGTCGCCGACGTGGCCGATCGAGAGCTTGCCATGCTCGTCGATCTCGGCGACCGTGAGCGTGGTGCCCATCCCGCTCAAGGCCGGTTCCGCGAGGACCCGCGCCACCACCGCCCGGTTGGCGGCTACCACCCGCTCCTCGGGCGACCCCTCGGCGGCTACGGCGGCCTCGACTGCCACGCGGCTCGCCACTTCGCCGCCGACGTGGCCTCCCATGCCGTCGGCAACCAGCGTCAGGACCGGGCCCGGGCCGGCCCCGCCGTCGGGCGGGTGCACGGAGTCCTCGTTTCCGCTCCGAACCTGACCCACGTGGGTGGCCGTGGCCCACACGTACCTCATCGCACCTCCATGATGGTCTTCCCTACCTGGACCGCGTCGCCTCTTCCAAGGGGCACGGGCGCCGTCACCCGCCGCCCGTTGACGTAGGTGCCGTTGGTGCTGCCGAGGTCCTGGAGGGTCATCGTCCCGTCGCGCAACGACACTCGCAGGTGGAATTCGGAAGCATAGGGGTCGTCCAGGGGCACGTCGGCGTCGGGGCTGCGGCCCATCACCACCACGTCACGCACCGGGATTCTGAGCCCAGACTGGGTCTCGGACCTGACCATGACGATCTCGGCGGCGCCGCCGGCGGTGCGCAGCGACGGCCCGCCGCCCAGGTGGGCGGCGATCGCCCTCACGACCTGCCAGAGGAAGAGGTAGATCAGGGCGAGGAAGATCAACTTCAGGGCGTTCAAGAACAGAACCGGCACCCGTGCTCCTAACCGCTGTACACGAAAGTCACCGGGCCGAGCTTGAGCACGTCGCCGGCGGTGAGCGGTGTGGGGTCGAGGGCGGGCACGCCGTTCACGAGCGTGCCGTTGCGGGACTCCAGGTCGATCACCCACACGCCGCCGCTCTCCCGCCACAGGAGGGCGTGGAAGCGGGACACCTGAGAATCGGGGATGTTGATGTCGGCGTCCTGGGAGCGGCCCAGCACCTCCCGGTTGTGCCGCAGGGGCAGGTGGCGGGAGCGCGCCGGGTCGTTGAGGTGAGCCCAGGGCGGCAGGTGGCCCGGGGCGACGGCCGTGGCACAGTGGAGCCGGCCCGGCGGCGTGTCGGGGTCGGCGACCAGCTCCACCGCGGCCGGTCCGTCGAGCCGCCAGCCGTGCTGGGCGGCGGTCTCGGCGACGACGTGCGCCAGCTCCCGCTCCAGGGTGCCGGCGTCAGCGTGGCCGGGCATCTCGGCAGGGTTGAGCCTGAGCTGGTAGCGGTTGGGCACGGCCGGCCCGGCCTCGCCGTCGTACACCGCCAGGTCGGCCTCTCGCACGAGCCGATTTGCGAGCTCGACCGGGGCCAGGGTGCCTCGGAACAGGCGCCCGGCGAGCCCGTCGACGAGCCGCTCCAGACGCCGTTCCAATGCGCGCGCCAATTCCACGAGCGGAAGTGTACGTGGTGCGCGCTCCACCGCTCGCGGGCCGGTGCTCGGCGAGAGCTAGGACGCCATCGTGGTACGATTCCCGTCCCCGGGCGAGTGGCGGAATTGGCAGACGCGCAGGGTTCAGGACCCTGTGAGCATTGCGCTCGTGGGGGTTCAAGTCCCCCCTCGCCCACTCGATGGTCTATCCCCCTCCCGTGCGGCGCCGGCGCCGGCGCCGTCTGCTGCTGCTCCTCGCCACCGTCGGCATCGCGGCGCTGATCGTCGTGTTGGTCGTCCAGCTCCGCACGGAGCGCCGCAACGTCGGGGAGTACCTCGAGGTGGCGTTCACCGCCGCCCAGTCGTACCGCGACGTGGCGGCGGACATCGACATGATCGTCACCGACCTCGCCGGCCGGGAGCGGCCCACCGTGCTCGCCGCGCTCGATGAAGCCGTGGCGACGGCTGAGGCCGCCGACACGGCGCTGCTGGAGGCCGTCGCTCCCGTCTCGGTCGGCCCGGCGTCAGGGTTCATCGCCGCGGCGTCGGCGTCGTGGCGTTCGGCCCTCACCCTCCTCGAAGACACGATGCTCACGATGCTCGACGACCCTGGGGACATCGGCGGGATCACCCGCCTCGACGCCGTCTTCCTCGACTTCCGGGTCGGCGACCGCGCCTACAGCCGATTCCTCGACGCCGTCACAGAGCTCGACCCCGAGCTGGTTGCTTTCACGTTCCCCGAGGTGCGCTTCATCGCAGGCGGCAAGGAGCTCGCCTACGACGGGGAGATCCTCGCCGAGCGCATCCAGGCCCTGGCCCGGCTCAGCGCCGTTCACGATCTCGCCATCGCCGACGTGGCGTTCGTACCGGCTCCGGTGGGCGACCAGGAAGGCGTGCCGGTGGTGCCTTTTGCCGAGACGTTCGAGGTCCAGGTCACGCTCGCCAATCGCGGCAACGAGCCGGAGTCCGGTCTCGCCGTCGAGGTGACCCTGTTCCGGCAGGACGGCAGCCAGGATCCGGCCTCGGAGCAGCGAACGGTGGAGACGCTGGCTCCCGGTGAGGCGGTGGTGCTGAGCTTCCCCGCATTGCCCGTCGAGCCCGGGGCGATGTACGAGCTCGTGGCCCGCACCGGTCTGCCCGACGACGCCGACCTGACCAGCAACGAGGTGCGCAGGGTCTTCATCAGGAACGACGGCTCGTGACGGCCCTGGCCCTCGCTCTTTCGGCGGTCACGCTCCTGATCGTCCTGTGGCTCCTGGCGCAGGTGATCAGGCTGCGCAGGATCGTTGCCACCGTTCCGCGCGACGGCGGCATCTTCGAGTCGCTGCGGCGCATCGACACCGACCTGGCGGCGGCGGAAGCCGCGATCGCCGACATGTCGCCGCGACTAGACGCCGTCGAGGGGAGGATCCCCTACGCCATCCAGCACACCGCGGTCGTGTCGTACGACGCCTTCGACGACATCGCAGGCAACCTGTCCCGATCGATCGCACTGCTCGACGGCCGCGGTGACGGCATCGTCGTCTCGCTGCTGGTGTCTCGCGACGAGACGCTCTGGTTCACCAAGCAGGTGCGAGCCGGGGCCGGCTCGGAGCCACTGTCCCCTGAGGAGAAGGCGGTGGTGCGCCAGGCCTTCGGCGTCTGATCGAGCACCGGAACGCGAACCGAGGGCCGGGCGAACCCGGCCCTCGGCATTCGAGTCCGATCGACGACTACGGCTTCTTGCCCTTGCCCTTGCCCTTGCCTTGTCCGGAGCCGCCGTCGGGTCCCGGATTACGGCCCAGGTCGCAGCCCTCCTCGTTCTCGCCGGCCAACTGGTTCTTCGCACCGTTGTAGTCGCCGGTCGCCCAGGCGTCCTGGACCAGTGCGATGACCTGGCCGGTGCTGAACGCGAAGTTCACGTCACCGTTGGCTGCGTTGAGCAGCGCGGCCACCGAGTGGCGGCCCAGCGCCTTCTCGCGGCCGCCGCCGGTCTGCAGCGCCTCGAGCAGCGTCTTGTCGTACGGCACGCCGAACACGGCCGAGTACGAGTCGCTCGGGCTGAAGCCGACCCAGTTGCCGAAGTGCTGGGGCTGCTTCCAGTAGCCCGGCGTGCAGCCCTCGCCTCCCGGCGGCGGCGGGCTCGTGTAGTGGCTCGGGTCGCTGTCCTCGACGGGCGGCCCGATGGGCCGGCCCTGGTCGTCGACCGGGTTCCCGACCGCGCTGCCGATGTTGGCGTACTGGCCGACGACGGCGGTGCCGTTGCCGGTGCAGGTCATCGACTCGCCCACCGCCAGCGTCGTCTGCGGGCAGCTCACCGCCACGCCTTGGTCGTCGGTGACCGTCACGTTTTCGAGATCGACGTCGCCGGTGTTGGTGACCACGTACGTCCAGGTGACCGGGTCGCCGGCCGGGATCGTGGGCCCGGGCGCGGCGTCGGCGTCCTCGCCGTTGGTCGCCTTCTCGATATCGATCCCGGGCTGCGGCGGCTCCTGGCCGGTGTAGTGGCTCGGGTCCCTGTCTTCGACGGGTTCCCCGCCGCCGACCGGGGTCCCGACCACGCTGCCGATGTTGGCGTACTGGCCGACGACGGCGGTGCCGTTGCCGGTGCAGGTCATCGACTCGCCCACCGCCAGCGTCGTCTGCGGGCAGCTCACCGCCACGCCTTGGTCGTCGGTGACCGTCACGTTTTCGAGATCGACGTCGCCGGTGTTGGTGACCACGTACGTCCAGGTGACCGGGTCGCCGGCCGGGATCGTGGGCCCGGGCGCGGCGTCGGCGTCCTCGCCGTTGGTCGCCTTCTCGATGTCGATGCTCGGCGCCACGAACGTGTACGTCACGGTCAGCTTGGCCCCGGCGTCGGTCCGGAAGTTCAGGATCAGGTTGCCGGCGCCGCTGGCCGTGGAACGCCCGGTGGCCGAGACCGGGAAGTCGAGCGTGCCGGTACCGGTGAACAGCGCCAGGTCGGCCGGGCTCGTGAAGACCTGGGTGTCGTTCAGGGTGGCGGTCAGCCCGGTGAACGTGCCGCCCGACGGCCCGTCGAAGTCGATCGCACCGTCGAAGGCGTCGGCGCTGTCGACCTGGGTCACCAGCGGCGCCAGCAGGCTCAGCACGGACGTGTCGGGCCGCTGCAACTCGACCTCGGCCTTCAATTCGATGGTGATCGTCGTGGGTGCGGCGTCGAGGCTCTCGTACTTCGCCTCGCCGGCGACGGTGGCGTCGAACTTCACCTCCACCGACTGGAGTATCCCGTCGGCGGGGTCGAACTGGGGCACGGTGAGCGTGTCCGACCAGTCCGTCAGGGTGATCGGAACCTCGTCCATCACCATCTGCTCGCCGGCGGCGGCCGGCCCCACCCCCAGGAGCAGCGAAGTCGTCATGACCACTGCCGCGATGCCGGCCAAACGCCGGCGTGTCTTGTTACGCATGGCTCCTCTGTCCTTCGCCCGTCTTGCCTTCTCCCCTCGAAGGTGGCGGGAGGCACGCGAGCGCCCAGGCCACCAGCGCAGCATCGTGGCTCATCGGCGTCCCCGTCCGCAATAGGCCGATGGGCCCATTTGCGGATCGAGGGGTGATCCGACTTGTCGCGAATGCCGCGCGCGGCCATAATAGCGGCAGCGTGAACGCTCCGTAGTCGAATCGCCAATCTGCGTAGCGTGCACGGGCCGCTCTCACGAGGGCAGCTGAGGGGTTGGGACGATTGAGGAACTGCCCGGAGGAGGGCTCGAGATGCCGACCATTCGCCGCGGTGGGTTGCTGACCGCCGCCGTCATGTTGTTGCTGTTGAGCATGAGCTCCGCGGTGCGAGCTGACGAGATCTCGTTCACCGACACCATCCCGGTCCAGAACACCAACTGGGTCGACACGCTCACGTTTCCGCAGTTCGACCCTGCGCAAGGGACGCTCCAGAGCGTCACGGTGGCGCTGACCGGCGAGCTCCAGGGCACGTCGCAGGTCGAGAACCTGGACCCCAACGGGCCGACCACCAACACGCTGGACCTCGGGGCGACGATCTCCGTCGACGGGAACCCCGGAGCGGGCTCCATCCTGATCACGACCAACCCCACGAGCAGCAACACGGTGACCCTCCAGGCGTTCGACGGCACCGTCGATTTCGCCGGTCCGTCCGGGGCCACGTTCTCGAACCAGAACACCACCGATATGGTGTCTCAGACGATCACCGACGCCGGCGTGCTGGCGGCCTACACGGGCACCGGCACGGTGACGCTCGACGCGTCGGGCACGGCCGACTCGTTCGCGCTGGGCGGCGGCAACGTGGCGGCGCTCTTCGACACGGACGCGGGGGCGTCGGTCACTATCACCTACACCTTCGCAGCGGCGGCGGCGCCCGGCATCGACATCGAGAAGGCCACCAACGGCGAGGACGCCGATGCCGCGCCCGGGCCGACGATCCCCATAGGCGACCCGGTCACCTGGACGTACGTCGTGACCAACACCGGCGACGTCGACCTCACGAACGTGGCGGTCTCCGACGACCAGGGCGTGGCCGTGAGCTGCCCGCAGACGACGCTGGCGGTGGGCGAGTCGATGACGTGCACCGCGACCGGGACGGCGACGGCCGGCCAGTACGCGAACCTCGGCACGGTGACCGCCGACGGCCCGGACGGCTCGGTCGACGACTCCGACCCGAGCCACTACTTCGGCGAGGAGGCGGCCGCGCCGGCGATCGAGATCGAGAAGTCGCCGGATTCGCAGACGGTGACGTCGGGGTCGTCGGTGACGTTCACGATCGTGGTGACGAACACGGGGAATGTGGATCTGACGAATGTGACGGTGTCGGATCCGTTGGCGCCGGATTGTGATGCGACGATCGGTGATCTGGCGGTGGGGGCGTCGACGACGTATGAGTGCACGGTGGATGCGGTCACGGCGGACTTCACGAATGTGGCGACGGTGACGGGTGAGGGTCCGGGTGGGGAGCAGGTGACCGACGAGGACGACGCGGTGGTGCGGGTGACCGACGCTCCGGCGCCGGCGATCGAGATCGAGAAGTCGCCGGATTCGCAGACGGTGACGTCGGGGT
>CAYGCW010000070.1:0-9741 GCA_964348465.1 uncultured Acidimicrobiia bacterium
GGCCGGGTCGATCAAGTCCTCCCGGTTGGAGGCACCGATCACCATGACGTTGGTCAGCGACTCGACGCCGTCCAGCTCGGAGAGCAGCTGGGGCACGATGGTGGACTCGACGTCGGACGAGATGCCGCTGCCCCTGGTGCGGAACAGCGAGTCCATCTCGTCGAAGAAGACGATGACGGGCACACCCTCATCGCTCTTCTCCTTGGCGCGCTGGAAGATCACCCGGATCTGCCGCTCGGTCTCGCCCACGTACTTGTTGAGCAGCTTGGCGATCAGGGTCTTCCCGCATCCCGGAGGTCCGTACAGGAGCACCCCCTTCGGGGCGGCCAGCAGATACTCCTCGAACCGCTCCTTGTGCACGTAGGGCAGCTCGACCGCGTCGCGGACGGCCTCGATCTGCTCCGCCAGGCCCCCGACTTGCGCGTAGGTGATGTCCGGGACCTCCTCCAGCACCAGCTCTTCGACCTCGGGACGCACCAGGCGCTCCAGGATCAGGCCCGTGCGGGGATCCATGCGGACGTGGTCACCGACCCGGATGAACTGGTCCTCCATCGTCTCGCTCCGCTTGACGACCCGCTCCTCGTCGGCCCTGCCGAGCACGATGAGGCGGCCGTCGGGAAGCATCTCGCGGATGCGCACCACCTCGCCGGCGTAGTCGTAGTCGCGCACGTCGATGATGTTGTACGCCTCGTTGAGGAGGACCTCCTGACCCCGCTCGAGCTGCTTGACCTCGATGCTCGGCTCGACGTTGACGCGCAGCTTGCGGCCGGACGTGGACACGTCGACGGTGCCGTCCTGGTTCACGTTGAGCACGGTGCCGAACGGGTTCGGCGGCGCGGTGAGCTTCTCGACCTCCTCACGGAGGATCGCGAGCTGCTCCCTCGTCTCCTCGAGGACTGCGCCGAGCTTCTCGTTCTGAGAGCGGGCCTGTGACAGCTGTTCCTTGCTCTCCAGCAGGCGCTCCTCCAGCACCCTCACGCGGCGAGGAGCATCCTGGAGGCGGCGGCGCAGGATCGCAACCTCCTCCTCGAGCATGTTGATGGTGCCGCGCAGCTCGGCGGCCTCTCGCTCCCTGGGGTCGGTGTAGCCGGACATGGTCTCCTTATCGGCGCGATCGCACTGGGCTTTCGCAGTATACGGCGGCTCCGGACTGAGGCACAGATCTGGGTCAAGGGACCCGCGGGCCCGTCCGAGAAGGTTGTGGAGACCCGCCGGGCAGGTACAATCGCCGCCTCGAAACGGAGGCGCCGCCCGCCGTTTCAGCCCGGCACCCGCCGGCGGCGAGCGGTCAAGGAGTTGAACGAACGATGAAGGTGTGGATCGACCAAGACCTGTGCACCGGCGACGGCCTCTGTGAGGAGATCGCCCCCGACGTATTCGTGCTGCTCGACGACGGCCTCGCCTACGTCCGCGAGGGATCGACGATCTACGCGGCCTCCGAGGGCAACCCGGAAGGTGCCGCCGGCCTCGCCGCGATTCCCGAAGGCCAACTCGATCTCGTCGTCGAGTCCGCAGAGGAGTGCCCCGGGGAGTGCATCTTCATCGAACCGTGACCCGGTCCGGCGCGTGACGCCGGGTCGATCGGGCGATGGCTCCCGGCCTCAGTCGGCCTCCAGCGGCTGGACTCGCCGGGCCACCGTGATGAACCCGGTGTGCCCGACCATCTGGTGCTCGGGCCGCACCGACCTCCCCTCCACGGACCACTCGCGCTGGAGAACCTCGAACGTCGAGATCTCGATGAAGCGCCGCGACGTGCGCAGCGCGTCGCGCAGCTGCTGAATCTGCGGCACGGTCGGGACGTAGGCGCAGAAGACGCCGCCTGCGATGAGATGCTCGCCGGCTGCCTCCACCGAGTGCCAAGGTTCGGGAACGTCGAGCACGAGCCGGTCGGGGCCGACGCCGGCGATCTCCTCCTCCACCTCGCCGACTCGTAGCTCCAGATTCGGGGGAACGGCCCCCAGCGCCCGTTCGACGGTGCGCCGGGCGTGAGTGGCGTGGTCCTCACGGCGCTCCACGCTCACCACGCGGCCGCCCCCGCCGACGGCCCGCAGCAGGGCGAGCGTCAGGGCGCCCGAGCCGGTGCCCGCCTCCAGCACCACCTGCCCGGGTGCGATGTCCGCCCACACGATGATCGCCCCGTAGTCCTTCGGGTAGACGACCTGGGGACCCCGCCGCATGGCGAGCACGTAGTCGGCGAGCCGCGGCCGGAGAGCAACGAGGCGCTGGCCGGCCGACGCATACAGGGCCGTCCCCTCCTCGACGCCGATGACCTCGGTGTGCGCCAGGTTGCCGCCGTGGAATTGGAAGGAGCGATCCTCCTGGAGATGCAGGAGGTAGTGCCGGCCCTTGCCGTCGACGAGCAGGCATGGCTCGCCCGCCCGGAACGGCGTGCTCACGGCGCGGGTCCTTCCCCGCCGGTGCTCACTGCGAGAAGAGGCCGACGATGATCGCCGCCACCATCAGGAAGACCACCACCATGGCGGTCACCCGCACGAACTGCTCGCGGTTGCGGAACATGCGCCCCACTCTAGGACCGGGCGGCGGCCACTAGGCTGGCGCCGTCGTGAACCCGTTCACCACCGTCGTCGCCGCCACCGCTCGCAAAGGCACCAGGATGCTGTGGCTGGGAATCGACCAGCTGGCGCGCGGGCTGCGGGAGGGACGCAGCGGCTTGGCTGCGTTCGGGGCGATGCTCGCCGGCGTCGGCGTCCTGCGCAGGCTGAGCCGTCCCCGCCCGCAACGCGTCTACTCGCGTCGCCTCCGCCCCGGCCAGACGCTGGGAATCAGGGTGCTGCGGGAAGGGGACTGACGCCGATCAGAGGCGGAAGATCTCGACCCGGGCGCCCTTGGTCTTCTTCCCCTTGCGCTTGCCGAACAGGTAGGCCATCAGGATCACCACCACCACCGCGATGGCGATCGTGACCCCCGCGGTGCGTGCCTTCTCTGCGGTCTCGTCGACGACGTCCTGGATCTCGCGCAATTTGCGCTCGAGATCCTCCCTGCTGACGTTCATCTCGTCACTCCCCTCACCACCACGGCCGCGATCAGGAACAGCACCAGGCTGCTGATCACGTAGCCGAGACCGCTCCACATCCGATGCGACGGGTCGCCAGGCAGGACGTCGATGAGCAGCCGGTTGCCGGCGATCGCCAGCGGAAAGGCAGCAACCGCGGCGAGCAGCCCGGCCCCTGCCCCGAATCCGGCGAAGCGGCCGAGCCGCTTGCCGGGGTCGAGCGTCTCCTGGCGCAGGTAGTCCTTCGCCATGGCGACGAACTCCGTGACGAGTTGAGGGAGCTGCGTTGGCCCCGGCATGCCGTCATCCCCTTTCGATGCCCATCGTCCGTTCCAGCAAGTCGATCTCCCTCGCCAGCAGGGTGCGCTCCCGGGCCAGCCGCATCTCCGCGGGCAGCTCCAGCAGCTCCTGACGCTCGGGGGCCGACAGACGCATGAGGGAGGCTACTTGATAAGAGAGCGCCACCGGATCCGCATCGACTTCGAGCAGCACGTTCCCGCGTTCCCCGCTCTCGACGGCCGCGGCCAGGTAGCGCCGCAGCAGCGGCCCGACCTCCCCGGCCAGGATGGCGGCTCGCTCCGAATCGCCGTCCTCGAGGTACTCCACGACGGCGCGGGGGTACGGTCCCGGGCGGCGGGAGCGGACGGCGAACCTCCGCCGGCCGAGCGCCTGGAGCGTCACGCGCCCGTCGGGTTGATCGATGCGGTCCATGATGCGCATCTGAGTGCCGACCCCGTGGTAATCGACCCCGGGGCCGTCGACGACGGAGCCCCGGGCCAGCACCGCCCCGAAGCCTTCGGCGTCGAGATCTGCGACCATGGCCCGGGCGGCGTCGTCGAAGGCGCGTACCACATGGGCGGTTCCCGGGAGGACGACGCGCCGGAGCGGGAGGATCGGCAGCAACGCGGTCGGCATCTCGCCAGTCTACGAGCGGTGGGCGCCGGCGTCGGCGCCACGAGGAGCCGCCGGGGGCGCATCGCTACCATCGCCCGGATGACGGCCCCGCGCCCTGCGCCCTCCGATCCGTCGGCGGCAACACTTCGCCGTTCCCGCTTCAACCTGGGCCCGCTGGTCTACGGCCAGTCGATCTCGCTGCTCGGGGACCAGATAGCGCTGTTCTCTCTGCTGTGGATGGTCATCGAGCTGACGGGCAGGGAGCGTGACCTCGGGCTGACGGCCGCGGCCGAGACCGCACCGATGCTGCTGTTCGGGCTGGCGGCCGGGGTCGTGATCGACCGCGTCGTACTGCGCCGATCGCTGATCGCTGCCGACCTGATCCGCGCCGCGATGTTCCTCCTGCTCGCGGCGGCGGTCGCTTTCGAGGCGGCGTCGGTGTGGATGGTGTTCGCAGTGGCGTTCCTGGCCGGGACCGCGGCGGTCTTCTTCGACTCCGGATTTCAGGCGCTGCTCCCGGCCGCCCTCGGTGACGACCTGCTCGTGACCGCCAACACCCGGCTCCAGTTCTCGGCGGCGCTCGCGACCGTCATCGGTCCTCCGGTCGCCGGTCTGCTGATCGCCGGTCCCGGAGGGTTGACGGCTGCGTTCGTCGTGAACGCGGCGACGTTCTTCGCGTCGGCGATCTTCCTCCTGTTCGTCAAGGAGGTGCGGTCCCGCCGGCCGGCGGACAACGAGCCGTTCGGCCGCGCGCTGCGGGCGGGCCTCCGCTTCTTGTGGGGGGAGCCGCGCCTCCGGTGGGGGACGGCGGGGGCGACCGCCGCCAACTTCGCGTTCGCCCCGATCGCCGCCACCTTGCTGCTCTACGTCACCGATCGTCTCGGCCTCGAAGGCCGGGGGGCGGGCTTGTTCTTCGGCTTCTACGGGGCACTCGGTACCGCCGGCGTCCTGCTCGTCAAGCGAGTCATCGACCGTCTCCAACTCGGGCGTACGGTCGTGCTCGGCCTGGTGACGATGGGGGCCGGCTTCGTGGTGGTGTCGTGGACCGCCACCGTCTGGGTGGCGGCGGTCGCCGCCGGCGTGGCCCTGGCGGGGCTGAGCTGGATCAACGTGGCGTTCACGACGCTCCGCCAGCGCCTGGCACCGATCGAGGTGCTGGGGCGGGTGGTGTCGGCTTCGCGTGCGATCAGCTGGTCGGGTATCCCGGCGGGGGCGGCGCTGGGGGGCTTCGTCGCCGACGCCATCGGGCTGATAACGCTGTTCCGGATCTCCGCCTTCTCGGTCATCGGCGTCGGTCTGGTCCTGATGGCAACTCCGCTGTGGACGAGGCCGATGCCGGCTCAGGAATGACCGCTGCTCAGGCCCCCGTGAAGCGCGGCGGGCGCTTCTCGAGGTAGGCCTGCATGGCCTCCCGGATATCGTCGGATTCGAGCAGCGCCGCATTCCACACGGCGACGTAGTCGAGGGCCTCGGCGACGCTGCGTCCCTCGCCGGCCCTCAGCACGGCCTTGGCACCCTGCACCGCCAGGGGCGAGTTCTCGGCGATCTGCGCCGCCAGCTCCGCAGCCGCCTTGTGGACGGCACCGGGATCGGCGTGGACGTGGTCGACGAGGCCCATGCCGTGCGCCTCGTCCGCGGTCACGTCGCGGCCCGTGTACACGAGCTCCGCGACCCGACCCGGGCCCACGATCTTCGGCAGCCGCTGCATGGTGCCGACGTCGGCCACCATCGCCAGCTTCGTCTCCCGCACCGAGAAGACGGCATCGGCGGAGGCGAGGCGGATGTCGCAGGCCGTGATCAGATCGACACCACCGCCGAGGCACCACCCGTGGACGGCGGCGATCACGGGTTTGGGACAGTCGGCGACCGCGGTGATCGCCCCCTGCATTCGCTTGATGTCGGCCATCAACGCGCGGCGGCGGGCCGCGCCGGACGGGGGCCCGCCGGTCTCGCCGACCGCACCCGCCACCAGCGCAGGGCCGTAATGGGCGAGGTCGAGGCCGACCGTGAACGCCCTCCCCTTGCCGGCGATGACGACGGCTCTCACCTCGGGGTCGTCGCCGAGTTCGGCCATGACTCCGGGCATGCCGTCCCAGAACGCCGGGCTCATGGCGTTGAGCTTCTCGGGCCTGTCGAGCCACACCGTGGCGACGTGACCATCCCGCTCGATCGTCAGCATCCATCGACCTCCACTGGGGGAACCGGCCGACCTTACCCGCCCCGCCTCCGCTGTGGCAGGTGCGGCGAGGCGCCGGGCTCGGCCGGCCGCGCCAGGGGCACCAGGCGATGGTCTGACGTGAACAGGCGCCGCGACAGACCGAGGCCGACGACGGCGGTGGTGGTCGCCACCGAGCCCAGCACGAGATACATCACGACGATCTGCACGAGCACGGCATCCACCGGGTCGACTCCGGCGAGGATCAGGCCCGTCATCGCCCCCGGGAGGAACACGATGCCCACCGCCTTCGTGGTCTCGATCTGGGGGATGAGCGCGGTCCGGACCGCGCCGGCCACGTAACGCCTCGCCGCCGCTCCGGCCGGCCACCCGAGCGCCAGGAGTACCTCGACCTCGGGACGCTTGTCCCGCAACTCGTCGACGATTCGCCGGCCGACGAGCACGGTCGCGGTCATCGAGTTGCCGACCATCATCCCGGCCAGTGGCACGACCGTCCGGCCCTCGACCGGAAAGACCCCGAGCCCGAACAGCACTCCCAACGTGACCACCGAGGCCGCGGCGAAGGCGGCCAGCGCGATCCCCAGGATCGAGGGAACCTCACGCGCCCGTCGTTGCACCGTCACGCCTGCGAACGCGACCATCAGGACCACCCACACCCACGACCACACGATGGGCGTGTCGGGATCGATGATCAGCCCGAGCGCCGCCCCGATCAGCAGGAGCTGAGCGAGCGCCCGCACGGCCGCCCACGCGATCGACGCCTCGACTTGCAGGCCCTGGCGCCACGAGAGGAGGATGGCGACCGCGACGAGCAGCCCCGAGACGAGAACGCCGGGCGCGCCGACGTCACCCTGCATCGGCGTCCCGGGTCAGGAAGCCGGCCACGGCCGGGTCGGCGGCGACTTCGCCGGGGGACCCGGCGGCGGCGATGCGCCCTCCGAACACCGCCACCAGGTAGTCGGCGAGGCGGCGCGCCTGAGCCAGGTCATGGGTGACCCACAGGATCACCATGCCCTGGCCGGCGAGCCGCCGCGCCAGGGCTTCGAGGCCGTGGCGCCGGTCCACGTCGAGGGCGGCCGTCGCCTCGTCTGCCAGCAGCACCTCGGGCTCGGTGAGGAGCGTACGGGCCAGGCACGCCCGCTGCGCCTCGCCGGTGGAGAGGCTGTCGGCCGCCCGGTCGAGGAAACGGCGGGGCAGCTCGACCCGGTCGAGCACGGCCTCCAACTCGGCGTCTCCCGCTCCGGCCCGGGCCAGCAGCAGGTTGTCGCGCACGGTCCCGCCCAGCAGGACGGGCTTGGGAAACACCATCCCGACCCGCCGGCGGAGTTGCAGCGGGTCGATCGCGGCAACGTCGACCCCGTGGAATCGGACCACGCCGGAGGTGGGCACCTCGAGGCGGTTGCAGAGCCGCAGCATCGTCGACTTGCCCGAGCCCGAGGGGCCGACCAGGACCGAGATGCCGGCGGCGGGGATCGAGCAGGTTACGTCGGCGAGGACGGTCCCGGCAGACGCCTCCACCGAGACCCGCTCGAACGTGAACGCAGCGGCCATCGGCCGCCCAGGCTATCGCCCCCGCTCAGTCCCAGACGTGTATCGGCATACCGAGGTAGAGCTGGCTCTCGAGCCAGTCGGCGTCCCACATCGGCACGCGCACGCAGCCGTGCGACGCCGGGTACGACGGCACGCTCGGCGACCCGTGGATGGCGTAGCCGCCGATGAAGTACCACGGGCGCCACAGCTCGCCGAGGTAGGAGATGCGCATGCCGGCGATGTGCCGCCCGAACTTGAAGTTGCCGCGCGGCGTACGCGCCCGGATCAGGTTGCCGGTGCTGCCGCGGAACAGCTCGCCGTTGCCGGAGCTGATCGGAAACGTGGCGACCCGGCGGCCGCTCTTGTAGAGGTGCGCAACCTGGCGAGTGATGTCTACCTCCATCCGGTTCGGCTCGCCGGGCCGGTTCGGGACGTTGTCCGGGTCTTCGAAGGCCGCCAGGAGTGCCCAGTCGCTCGACTTCCAGTCCCACGCTCGCGGCAGGCGGTTGGCCTTGTGGAACGCCATCACCGCCTGGCTCGTCTTCGACCCGTAGACGCCGGAGATCGGACCGCGGTAGAAGCCCTTCTGGGCGAGAAGGCTCTGCAGCTCGGACACCATGGCGCCGCGCGCCCCCTGCTGGAGCGGTCCGGTGCGAACCGGGGGCGGGTCGCTGCGGCCGGGCAGGGTCCCGAATCGGCCGGCCACCGGCAGCATGAACGCCGCGCCGTACGGGAAGCTGACCTCGGCGTCGCCGGCGGCGTTGGCGTTCTTCAGCAGGAACGTACCGAATCGGAAGGCGCCGACGGTCTCGGTGCCGTCGCCGTCCCAGTCGCCGGCCACCAGGGCGTCGCCGGGATCGCCGAACACGAACTGGGCGGCGGTGGGGATGCGGCGCTCGGCGTCCTTGTAGTAGAAGAGGCCGACCGCGGGCCTGTGCAAGCCCAGTTCGTCGACGCCGTCGGCGTCGAAGTCACCTACGACGGGAGAGTCGCCAGGGTTGCCGAAGGTGACGATCTCATCGGCGGCACCGAGGCCCTGGTTGCCTGCGCCGAGGCGGTCGATGACGTAGAAGCGAGCCTCGGCGGGCCGGTAGATCGAGACCGTGTCGCAGCCATCGCCGTCGAAGTCGCCGGGTACCGGCACGTCGCCAGGGTTGCCGAAGAAGAACTCGACGTCGGCCACTCCCTGGGTGTTGCTGTTGCGAAGGTAGACGAATCCGTCGGTCCTGCGATAGAGCCCGGGCGTGTCGACGCCGTCGCAGTCCCAGTCTCCCATGAACGGGCTGTCACCGGGATTGCCGAAGAAGAACGCCGTCGTCCCCCCGTGGGCGTCCCGCAGGTACCACAGTCCCTGGGTGGGATCGACCACGGCGACGGTCGCGGGATCCGAGGACGGCGAGGCGGCGCCGGCCGCGGCCGGGAAAGCGACGAGGCCGGCGATCAGCGCGGGTACGAGGCCGACGAGGACGGCGATCCTTCTCGACACGTGGAACTCCTCGCATTCGGGGCCGCAGGCTGGCAACCATAGCCCGCGGCGCAATCGCCCAGGAGCACGCGGGCGGAGCCGGCCGAGCCGAGCTTAGGCGCGGCCCGCCGGCCGGGCGCGCATCTGCGCGCCCAGGCCGGGCCTGGTCAGTTGGGGACGAGGAACTCGTGCATCTTCGCGTGGGGGGCCTCCATCACGTCCCCCGCCAGCTTCTGGAGAGCTCTGGCCACCGCCAACTCCTCGCCGATGACCGGCATCGGGGGGTCGATCGGCTTGCGGCGCGCCTTGCCGACCGACTCGAAATGATCGCCGCGCAGGTTGAGGACCGCGTGCACCATGGTGTCGGTGTCGTCCTCCACGATGTGCAGGTTGAGGGTGAGGTCCTTCTCCACGAACGCGCCTTCCTCTCGACTGCTCCAATCCTGCCGCACGAAGTCGATGCTGGGAAGGGGACTTTCGGGGGGTAACCCGGAGCCTGACGGCTCGGGAACATCGGACGCAGGAGCCGCCCGACGGCCGGGCAGAGCCGGCCACCCCGTGCCCTCTGGGGATCGGACCGATCCCCTCAGGCGTGATATTGCTCGTCGGTGACCATCTCCCCCGTCCACTGCGTGGCACCGCCATGGGTGATGGAGAGGTGGA
>CAYGCW010000071.1:0-9728 GCA_964348465.1 uncultured Acidimicrobiia bacterium
TCGACCGGGTAAGCGTCCCCGGAACGCCTCTCGATGCGGTAGATGAGCGTTCGCACGCCGCGTCCCCCCATGCAGCACTACCGATTATAGCGAGACGAGCTCGCCGGAGACCGCCAGACGTCGCGCGGGCTCTCCCGGAGATGCTTGGCCGTCGGAGCGAACGAGTCTTGGAGCTCCCCGGTGGTTGGATCGACACGCTGGTCGTGCGGTCTACCCCCGCACCGCCGTGGGGTGCCGCCCGGGCGCGCCGCACGGCGTCGAGGGCCTCCACCCGATGCAGCTGGTCGGTCGAGCTGGCTACCCAAGCGCGGAACCGGCCCGAATGCGCCAACCTCCCCACCAGGAAAGGCGTCTTGGCGGTTCACGGCGTATCCGGCGGCTGCAGCCAGTCCCGCTGCGTCGACGCCAGGCGGATGGTCAATGTCGGCGGCGGGACGGCCCCTCACCCCAGTGCACGGCTCACACTGCGGGCCGGGGCCCAATCATGCGGGGAACAGCCGCGCGTCCGAGCTGCCGCGCCCGCATCACGGCCGGAAGCCGCGCCCTTTCGGCCCGGTGCGGTGCGCGAGCGTCCGGTAGGCGAGCGCCACCCACTCGCATAGGACCGGGCGGGTGTCGCGCGGGTCGATGATCTCCTCGATGTCGAACGCCTCGGCCGTACGCAGCGGCGACCGGATCGCCTCGAAGCCGGCCAGCAGCTCCTCGCGCAGCGCGTCGGGATCGTCCGCTGCTTCGAGCCTGCGCCGGTAGGCGGCCTCGATCCCGCCCTCGAGCGGCAGCGATCCCCAATCGCCGCTCGGCCACGCCACCCGCAGGTCGGGCTCGCCGCGATCCACCAGCGCCGCCCCGGCCACGCCGAACGCCCGCCGCACGATCACCGAGAAGAACGGCACCGTGAGCTGGTAGAGGGCGGCGATGGCGGCCACGCCCCGCCGGATCGTCCCTGCCTCCTCGGCGGCCGACCCCACCGCGAACCCCGGCTGGTCTACGAAGCTCACGATCGGCACGTGGAACGTGTCGCACAGGTCGAGGAAGCGGCGCATCTTGTCCGCGCCGTCGGCGGTGAGCGCCCCGCCCCAGTGGGCGGGGTCCGACGCCAGCACCCCGACCGGGAAGCCGTCGAGGCGGGCGAGTCCGGTGACGACGGTGCGTCCCCAGCCGCGGCCGATCTCGAAGAAGCTGTCGGCGTCGACGACCAGGCGGACCAGCCGGCGGGGGTCGTAGCCCCGCCGCCGTTCCCTGGGGATGATCGACGCCAGCGCCTCGTCCCGCCGGCCGGGATCGTCATCCGCAGCCGCCCGGGGAGGGACCTCCCACACGCTGTCCGGCAGGTACGACAGGAACGTCCGCACGGCGGCGAAGGCCTCCTCCTCGGACTCGACCACGTCGTCGACGGTCCCGTTCCGACCGTGAACGTCGGCGCCTCCCAGCACGTCCTTGTCGACGTCCTCGTGGCTGGCGTAGGCCACCACCGGGGGCCCGGCGACGAACACCTGCGACGTGCCCCGCACCATCAGTGAGTAGTGGGCGGCGGCCACCCGGGCGGCGCCCAGGCCTGCGACCGAGCCGAGCGCGGCCGCCACCACCGGCACCTCGGACATGATCGCCATCTGGTCGGCCCATCCCGGCAGCGGCGGAACGTAGGTGCGGCCGATCTCGTGGTACGAGGCCACGCTGCCGCCGCCGCCCGACCCGTCCACCAGTCGCACCACCGGAATGCGCAGCTCCCTGGCGAGCTGCTCGGAGTAGACCAGCTTGCGGTGAATCGAGGCGTCGGCGGCGCCTCCCCGCACCGTGAAGTCGTCGCCCGCCACCACCACCGGGCGGCCCGCCACCCGGCCCCGCCCGAACACGAAATTGGCCGGCGTGAACGAGGCCAGCTCGCCTTCCTCGTCGTAGTCGGCGAAGCCGGCGAGGCTGCCGACCTCGCGGAACGTGCCGGGGTCGAGGAGGGCGTCGATGCGCTCGCGTACCGTGAGCTTTCCGGCGGCCTTGTGCCGGGCCACCCGCTCCTCGCCGCCGAGGTTGGCCGCCAGCTCCCTGCGGCGCCGCAGCGCCTCGAGCTCGGGGTCCCAGGTCATGGCGGCGAACGGTAGTGCCGGTCCCCTCAGCCTCGCAGGCCGCGCGTCCCGATGCGGCGGGCGGGCCAGTAGCGCCACACCACCCGCGCCTCGATGGCGCCGATCGGGATCGGGCCCAGCGCCCGGCTGTCGTCGGTGGAGGCGTTCAGGTCGTCGCCGAGGACCCAGACCAGACCGGCCTCGAGGATCCGCCCGGCCACCTCGTCGCCCGGGAGGGCCGCCACGCGCTTGACCAGGTAGAAGTCGTCACGGCCGGGATGGGGGAACACCACGACCGAGCCGCGCTCGACGGGCGCGTAGCGAACCGCCACGACGTAATCACCCGGCAGCAGGGCAGGCGCCATGCTGCGCTCGGCGATCTCGAAACGCATGAGCCGGCCCGTTTTCGCCCTCCTGCATGTCCGACGCCACCCGCGGCCGAGTGTATCGTGACGGACCCCGATCGCTCCCCGGAGGTACCGCAATGGGCTTGTTCAAGCCGAATCGCATCGCCCACGCCCACTGCCACGTTCCCTGTGGCATCTACGACCCGGTGTTCGCCCTCGTCGCCGCCGAGACCGTCGTCAAGATGGTCGAGCAGCTCCAGGACCTCGAGTTCCCCGGAGACGACGCATCGCACGCCGAACAGATGGAGTACCGGAACGCGGTCGTGCGCCGGGTCGTCAACAAGGAGGAGCACGCCGAGAAGTGCAAGTACGAGCTGCTCGACGTGCTCTGGACCCAGTACTTCAAGCCGCAGCACGTCGAGCGCTGGCCCGACCTCCACGACAAGTTCTTCCGCGCCGGCCATCTGTGCACCCAGAACATGCAGGCCGTCGACATCGACAAGGCGAACGAGCTCTACGACCTCGTGAAAGAGATCTCCGACATGTTCCACGAGTCGAAGAAGGGCTGATCGCTGACCACGACCTGGAGGGGCGGCTCCGTGGGGCCGCCCCTCCGACGCGCCAGGCCTGCGGTGGGCTCGGTCTCGGGGAGAGGCGCCGGGATGCGGGACGCCTTGTCCTCGTACACCAGGCGGTCAGCCTTCATCATGGCGTCGTCGAGGGACCGCCCTGCGGCGTCGACGCAACCGACGGACACCGAATCGAAGCGCTTCCGGACCTCGGCGATGAGCACCTCCGGCTCTACGCCGGCGTGCAGCCCGGCGAACTCGTCGCCGCCGATCCGGTACACCCGGCACGCCGCGCCGCAGGCCTCGCTGAGCGCTGCGACGAAGTCGAGCAGGTACCGGTCGCCGGCGGCGTGGCCGTCCTCGTCGTTGATCTTCTTGAGCCCGTCGACGTCCCAGAGCGTGAGGATCACGCCTACGGGATGGTTGGCGCGTCGCTGGTAGGCCTCGGCGAAGGCGCGGCGGTTGCCGATCCCCGTCATCGGATCCACGTAGGCCGCTTCGGCGAGCATCGCCTGGGACTCTTCCAGCGCCAGCACCAGGCGGTGGAAGAACACGCCGCCGACGAGGCCGCTCACGATCACCAGGAACGACCCCATTGCGAACTCGGATACGGTCGGCGCCATCAACAGCACTGCCAGCACGCCAATCAGCGTGCTGGTCGCGGCGGCCCGCAGCCCGTAGAGGCTGACGAAGATGATGTTGGGGAGCACCAGCAGCGATCCGAACACGATGACGCCCCCGCCGACCAGGTCGGGGATGCCGCCGGGGGCGCTCGAGTACCACCAGATGAGCGGGAAGAGCCCGAGCATGTGGAGCGCCACCAGATGGCGGCTGTCGGCTCGCTTGAGCATGAGGCCCATGAGGTTCACCGCCAGGAAGCCGGCATCGGCGAGCCAGTCCACCGGGCCCCCCACCGGGGTGTGGATGACCACCGCCGCTCCGAGCGCCATCCAGGCCAGAGGCAAGTAGCGCCGGGTGAGCCACTCGCGCGGCGATTCGTCGACCGGCCCGACCCTGGCGGTACGGCCGTCGACGATTCCCGGTCCGGGGGAACGCAAGTCCATTGCGGCCCCACCTCCTTCTCCCCCCTGCATCGGCAGATTCGCGACGATGCTTGAGGGATTTCTTCGGGAATCTCTCAGCTCTCCGACCGGCCCTCGATGAGGTCGAACAGTGCCCCGCCCGACACGATCGCCACGCCGAAGAACGCCGCCACGCCGGCCACGACGGCCCCCAGCGCCGCCCAGGTCCCCGCCGGGAGGGCGTCGCGCACCACCTCGGCCACGGCCCACGCGGCCAGGCCGCCCAGGAGCGCCAGGGGCGCGGCCCGGACTGCGCTCTCCACCACCGGGCGAAGCTGCTCGCGGCCGGTGCGGGCGTACCAGATCACCGCCAGCACCACGGTGTAGAGCCCCACCGCCAACGTCGACGCCAGGGCCAGTCCCCGGATCTCGTAGGCCTCGAACAACGCCCAGTAGAGCGGGATCGCGACGAACGTGGCGGCGGTCCCCACCACCACCGGCGTCCACATCTCGCGGCGGGCGTAGAAGCCCCGCGCCAGGATCTGCTGCGCCCCCCACAGCGGCACCCCGAGCCCGAAGAACACGAGCGCCGCCGCGGTGCCGGTGGTGTCGGCGGAGTCGAAGCGGTTGCGCTCGTAGAGAAGGCTGATGATCGGCACCGAAAGCGCCGCCAGGCCGGCGGCGGCGCCGATGGACAGCACGACGACATAGCGCATCGCCCGCCCCAGGTTGGCCGCCATCTCCCGGACCCGGTTCTCGGCCGCCAGGCGCGCCAGGTACGGGTAGGCGGCCACACCGGCCGCCTGGGCGATGATCCCGACCGGCACCAGCATCGTGCGGCGGGCGAGCTGCAGCCAGGTGACGCCCCCGTCCTCCGCGAGGGTGCCGAACGCCCGGGAGAGCTGCTCGTCGAGGAGAACCAGCGACTGACCGATCATCAGCGGCAGCGCCAGCGCCAGGTACTCCTTGACGGCGGGATCGCGCCACGGCGTCGAGAGAGCGATGCGCAACCCGGCCCGGCGGGCCCCGTACCACTGAATGAGAAAGTTGCCAACGACCGACCCTGCCAGCACTCCCCACGCGAAGCCGTCGGCGGTCGGCTCGTCGGAGAGCACGTTGAACAGCACACCGCCCCCGATGATCCCGAGGTTGTAGACGATCGGAGCCAGCGTCGGGATCGCGAACCGCTCCCTGGCGTACTGGACGGCCATCAGCAGGGAGCCGACGACGAAGAAGATCTGCGCGGGCAGCACGATGCGGGTCAGGCGGGCGGCGTTGTCCACCTGCTCGGCGGTGAAGTCGGGTGCGATCAGGTCGATCACCGGGCGCGCCACGAGCATGCCGGCGACCACCAGCGCGGTCATCGCCAGCGCCACGGGGCGGGCGATGGCGCTGAAGGCCCGCCAGCCGCCCTCCTCGTCGCCGGCGGCCAGGTGGCGAGACAGGATCGGGATGAACGTGATCGCCATGTAGCCGCCGGCGAGCAGGTAGTTGATCCAGTCGGGGATGGCGAACGCCATCACGTACTCGTCGGTGAGCCGGTCGGCGCCCAGCAGCGCAGCGAAGACGATGTCCCGCAGCAAGCCGAGGGCGCGGGACAGCAAGATTCCGGCGGCGACGATCAACGCGGCCCTGCCCATCCGGCGGTGGATGGGGATGCGGGGCTCGGCCGGGGCCTCCGGCGGCGACTGGATCACGCGGGCAAGTTAGCGCCCGCAGCCCGTCAGGCCTGGTCGCGCCGTCTCAGCACCACGGCCGTGACCCATACCGCAACCAGCGCCATGACCGCGACCTTGGCGACCGCGCCGCCGGCACCGGGAGCGACGGCCCCCAGCGGCTCCCGCAACTCGGACAGCGCGCCGGGCTCCATGCCCGCGTACGCCGAGAGGCCGATGCGGCTGATGGCGAACGTCGCCAGCGCGCTCACGGCGAAGCTCAGGCCCGCCTCCCAGAAGAACAGGTAGAGCAGGCCTCCCAGCACCGCCCGCTGGAGGAGCAGACCCAGCGGCACGAACACGGCCGCGTAGCCGAGGGCGTTGACCGCGGCCGCCACCGCAGTGGGCGCAACCACGTCGCCGCCGCCTTCCAGCGCCAGCACCAGCGCCGCCGCCACTCCACCTCCGACGCTGAGCGCCGCCGCCCCGGTCCAGGCTGCCGCCAGCTTGGCGGCCGCGATCACCTCCCTGCGGATCGGCCGCAGGGTCAGGAACGACAGCGTTCCCTGGCGACGCTCCTCCCCGAAGGCCGACGCCCCGAGTAGCAGCGACACCACCGGGTTCACCAACAGCAGCAGGATCGCCAGCGGCACCTCGGCGTAGAGGTCGTATGGGTCGGCGGCGGTGTCGGCCTGGGTGGCGATCGCCATCACCCCGGCCGGCACCAGGGCCAGCAACGCCAGCGCCCAGGTCCGCCGCACCGCCAGCAGCTGGCGCAACGTGACCCGGTAGATGGCGAGCGCCGGCCTCACCGGCGCACCAGGTAGCGAAACACGCTCTCCAGGGACTCGTCCTCCGGCAGCACCGCGGTGAGCCGCACGTCGAGGTCTCTGGCGAGGACCGGCAAGGAGCGGCCGAACTCGGAGAGGTCGACGGTCTCGATGTGGAGGGCGCCGCTCTCGATGCCGACGCGGCGTACATGGCCGGCGCCCAGCAGGGCGGCGCCGAGGCGGCGGGGGTGGTCGCAGTCGATGCGGATGACGAACGGGATGTCGGCCATGGCAGCCCGGATGGCGGCCACGTCCCCTGCGGCGGCCAGCTTGCCGTCGACCATCGCCAGCACCCGGTCCGCCATGCGCTCGACCTCGCCGAGGACGTGGGACGAGACCAGCACCGTGCGGCCGGCGGCGCCCATGTCGCGGAAGATGTCGATGAGTCGGGCCCGCTGCACCGGGTCGGTCCCGTTGAGCGGCTCGTCGAGCACCAGCACCCGGGGCTCGTGGACGAGCGCCGCCGCCACCTTTGCCCGCTGGCGCATGCCCTTCGAGTATCCGGCGATCAGCCGGTCGGCGTCGGCGGTCAGCTCCACCTGGGCGAGGGCCGCAGCCGCGGCGGCCGCCGGGTCGGCAGTTCCGGCGAGCCGGGCGGCGTACTCGACGAACGCCCGTCCGGTGAGGATCGGGTACACGGCGTCCTCCTCCGGCACCAGGCCGACGTGGCGGTACACGCCCCTGGCGGCCGCCGGGTCGGTGCCGAGCAGGCGCACCGCGCCCTCCGATGGCCGCATCAGCCCGGTGATCAGCCGCAGCAGCGTGGTCTTGCCGCCGCCGTTGGGTCCGAGCAAGCCGGTCACTCCGGGGCCGATCGAGCACGTCAGCTTGGACACTGCGACCTTCTGGCCGAACCACTTGGAAGCAGCTTCGACCTCGATGGTGGGCTCGGCGACGAGCGCCGGGTTGGCGGTCACAGCAACCTCCGGTAGCGCCGCATCACGATGGCCGTCGCCGCCAGCGCGATCGCCACGATGACGAGCAGCGACACGATGGCGTCGAAGCCGGCCCGCTCGGGGATCCACTCCAGGGTGCTGTCGTCGAAGATCCAGTCACCGACGAAGCGGGGGTGATGGTTGAGGGCCCCCAGGCCGGCGACATCCAAGCCGATCTCCACCAGCGCCTCGGCGACCGCATTGGCCACGAAGACGATGGCCAGGTAGATGGCGGCGGCGTACGACGTACGGGCGGCGAAGGCGGCCACCAGCATCCCGAGCGGGGCGAAGGCCGCGAAGTAGACGATCGACGCCGCCAGCCCGCGAGCCAGCACGTCGAGGTCGCCGACCAGGCTCGCCAGGAAGCCGTCGGAAGACACGAACGCGTCGCCGACCACCACCATCACCTGCGGGAGCATGAGCATTCCCGCCACCAGCGTGGCCAGCGCCGCCACCCGGGCCGCCAGGTAGTCGTTGGGAGAGAGGGGTCGGGAGGAGTAGACGGCGAGCGTGCCGTCGGTGCGGTCTGGCACGAACAGCTCGCTCGCAGCCAGCGCCACGAACAACAGGGTGACGGTGGCGTTGAAGCTGAACAGCTCGGGAGCGCCGAAGAAGTCGGCCTCGTCGCTGAGCAAGTCGCCGGTGATCACGCTGAACGCGACGAAGAACACCGCCGGGGCGGCCACGATGCCGATCAGGGCGAGCGGCAGGACCTTGCGCCGGGCTCGGCGGCGCAACCCGAGCACCCGGCGCAGCCCGTCGCGGTAGACGGCCAGGGTGGCGCCCCGCCGGCCCAGTCGCTCTCCTTCGTACGGTTGGTAGCCGAGGTCGAAGACGGCTCCGGTGGGGTCAGCCATCGGCGGCCCCGGCGTCGAGGAAGTAGTCCTCGAGCGTCGTCGACTTGGCCGACATCTTGCGGAGCCCCACCCCGGCGGCGGCGAGGGTGTCCCTGATGAGCAGGAACGCGTCGCCGGCGTCGTAGCGCACCAGCAGCCGGGTGGCGTCCGTCTCTACCACGGCCCCGGCGGCCGCGAGGGCGGCATGCGCAGCAGCGGGGTCGCCGAGCACCTCGATCTCGATCGCCCCGGTGGCGGTCTGCGCGGCGATCGGTCCCGATCGCAGCACCCGGCCCCCGTCGAGCATCACCACCCAGTCGCAGGTCCGTTCGATGTCGGCGAGGACGTGCGACGACACGACCACGTCGATCCCGAAGCCACCGAGCCGCTCGATCAGGTCGAGCATCTCGTCGCGCCCCTCCGGGTCGAGCCCGGCGGTCGGCTCGTCGAGCAGGACCAGGTCCGGGTCGTGCACGATGGCCTGGGCGAGCTTGGTGCGTTGCGCCATGCCCGTCGAGAACTCCCCGATGGGCCGGAACCGCTCCTCCTGGAGCCCGACCAGCGCCAGCACGTCGGAGGCCCGCTGGCGCGCCACCCGGGGCGGGAGACCGGCCAGCTCGGCTGCGTAGCCGGTGAAGTCGGCGGCGGTCTGGTCCTTGGGCAGGCAATCGTCCTCGGGCATGTAGCCCACCCGGGAGCGGAGCGAAAGCGTCTCGGCGGGCATCTCGTGGCCGAGCACCGCAACGTCGCCGGAGTCGGGGACGAGGATCCCCAGCAGCAGCCTCAGCAGCGTGGTCTTGCCGGCCCCGTTGGCGCCGACGAGGCCGACCCTGCCGCCCGGCACGTCCAGGTCGACGCCGTCGAGAGCCACGATGTCGCCGTACGAGAAACGCAGGCCGGACGTGGCGATGGTGATGGCGTCCACACCCGCAAAGCTACCCGGCTCAGTCGGCGGCTTCCTCTGCAGGCTCGGCGCGGCGACCTCCCGGCATCGCCCGGCGGGCGGCGTCCTTCACCCGGTCCATGGCGCGGCGGGCGAACACGAACTCGGTGGCGAGGAGTGCCAGGCCGGCGAGGATCACCAGCGAACCGGGGCCGGGGAGCGGGATGAGGACGATGCCGAGCGCGACCAACACCCAGCCGGCGACGGCGACGAGGACCTTGCGTGTGTAGCGGACCGCTCTCGGAGCCATGGGTCCGAAGGTTACGCACTTCCGGCGGCAAGTGGCAGGCCCCGGCTTGGGTATCGTCCGCGGCGATGAGCGACCTGACCTTCATCCCCTACGAAGAGGATCACCCGCGCTGGGACGAAGCGGACGCGTTCCTCCAGCACGTCTACCCGGAGTTCATGCACCACGACCCGGTCGCCACCGAGCGGTTCGGCGTCCTCTACGCCATGTACCCGGAGTGGCAGCAGGTCGCCGTCGAGGGGGGGCGGGCGATCGCCTGGCTCAACTCGGCGCCGCTGCCGTGG
>CAYGCW010000072.1:0-9623 GCA_964348465.1 uncultured Acidimicrobiia bacterium
CTACGACCACGTCGGCGGGGGCTTCGCCCGCTACTCAGTGGACCGCCGCTGGCTGGTCCCCCACTTCGAGAAGATGCTCTACGACAACGCCCTGCTGGCGCGCGTCTACCTGAGGGGATGGCAGGTCACCGGCGCCGAGAGGTTCCGGACCGTCGCCCAGGAGACCCTCGACTACATCCTGCGCGACCTGGCGCTGCCCGAAGGCGGACTGGCCTCCGCCGAGGACGCCGACAGCGAGGGCGAGGAGGGCAAGTTCTACGTGTTCGCCCACGACGAGTTCCACGACGTGGTCGGCGCAGCCGACGGGGCTGCCGCAGCCGCCTGCTTCGGCGTCACGCCGCAGGGCAACTTCGATGGCTCCAACATCCTGTGGCTGGCCGAGAGCCCCGAAGCGGCGGGCGCCCGCCTCGGGATGAGCGAGGCGGACGTGCGCGAGGCCGTCGCCAGGGCCAGGGGGCGCTTGTACGCCCACCGCGCCCGACGGATCCGGCCCGCCAGGGACGACAAGGTGGTGACGGCCTGGAACGGCTTCGCGGTGCGGGCCCTGGCCGAGGCCGGGGCGGTCCTGCACCGCAGCGACTACCTGGAGGCCGCCCGGCGCAACGCCGAGTTCGTGCTGGGGGAGATGCGCCGGCCGGACGGCAGGCTGCTCCGGTCGTGGCGGGGCGGAAGCGGCGGCGTCCCCGGCTTCAGCGAGGACTACGGGGCGTACGCAGTCGGGCTGTTCGCGTTGTACCAGGCAACGGGAGAGCGCCGCTGGTTCGCCGCTGCCGCCCGCCTCACGTCTGACCTCGTTGCGCTGTTCGCCGACCCCGACGGGCCCGGGTTCTTCGCCGCCGGTCACGACGCCGAGCGGCTGATCGCCCGGCCCAAGGAGGTCATGGACAACCCCACCCCGTCGGGCAACTCGTTGGCGGCCGAGGCGCTGCTGCACGTCTACCACTACACCGGCGACGACGAGGCGCGGCGCCGGGTCGAGGCGGCGACGCGGCTCGGCGGCCGGCTGGCGGCCTCGTACCCCACCGCGGCCGGCCATCTCCTCGCGGTCGTCGCCACGGCCGCGGCGCCACCCAAAGAGGTCGTCATCGTCGGCGATCCGGGTGCGGAGAGGCAGGCGATGGTGGACGTCGTGTGGTCGAGCTTCCGGCCGGACTGCTTCCTGGCGGTCGCCGACGCCGACAACGCCGCGGCCGCAGACCAGATACCCCTGCTCGGCGGGAGAGTCCCCCACGACGGGCCCCCGGCCGCGTACGTCTGCCGCCGCTTCGTCTGCGAGCTGCCGGCGCAGTCGGTGAAAGCCCTGAAAGAGCAGCTCAGCGCCTAGAGTCGGGCCGAACACGCGCCGTTGTCGCACGGCGCCGCGGGACAGTAGAGGACGCACCGAGGAAGCGCCGTCGTCGCATGCCAGCCAGGATCGTTTGCCCCGATTGCGGCATCCGCTTTGCCGAGCAGCTCGAGAGCTGCCCATGGTGCGGCCGTGCCCAACCCGCCGCCGTCTCGCTGGCGCCGCCGCGTCGGCCCGCGGCCCGGCCGGCCCAAGCGACCGGACATCGAGCTACCGGCCAGCCCGCGGCACCGCTGCAAGCCCCCGTCGCGCAGCCCGGTCCGCAACAGGTGCCCGGCCCCGCAGCGCCCGGCCGCCGGCCCACCCTCCCCGTGGCGCCCGGCGCTCCGCGGCCCGTCGAACCGGCCGGACATCGGGCGACCGCCATCCGAACGACTCCGCCACCGTCGGCTGCCGCCCCGCAGGTGGACCGGCGGCAGTCGCCGCCCACAGGCAGGCCCGCACCGGGCCCGGGAGTCTCGCCCGGCCCGGTCGCCCGGCCGGCAACGGAAACGGGGACGGCCCGCACGGCCGGCGCCACCGTCCTCGTCAGACAGGCGCCCCCCGTGCCGGCCCCACCGGCGCGCCCTGCGCGGAGCCGGCCCCCGAGCCCACCGGCGCCGGAGCCGATGGAGCCTCACGAGTCACGGGCCCGCCCCATGAGGCGGACGGCCCTCTGGGCAGTCGCCGTCGTAGCGCTCCTCGCCGTCGGGGCGCTCCTGGCCGAGTTCGCCCCGCTCGGGCCGCTCGCCCGCGGGGGCGACGGCGTCGGCGCCACCGAGCCGGCGCCGGACCCACCGGCGCCGCTGGTGACCACCCCGCCCGCCGATGTCACCGCCCCGCCCGCCGCCGCTCCCGCCCCGACAGAGGCCCCGCCGACCACCACTGCACCGGCGCCCACGGTCCCGGCCTTCGGCGAGCCGATCCCAATCCGCGAGCTGACGCTCGCCGTGGACGGCATCGGTCCGTTGCAGATCGGCAGCGACGGGAACGAGGTGTTCGGGAGACTGGTGGCAACGTTCGGACAGCCGCACGAGCTCATCGGCCCCGAGGTCTCGGATGGCGACTTCGGGACCTGTCCCGGCGAGCAGATTCGGGTGGCTCGGTTCGGCACCCTGGCGGCGATCAACGTCGTCGACGACACCGGGCGCGAGGCCTTCGCCGGATACGTCGTCGATCTCGACCTCCATGGAGATGGCCCCGACCCTGCGGCCGACCTGCGCACGATCTCGGGCCTGCGGGCTGGCGACACGGTCGGCGACCTGGCCCGGATCTACGCCCACATGGACGTGGCCGTCTTCGAGGGCCCTGACGAACTCCTCTTCGAGTTGCGCCGGCCCAGCGACGGCGTCCTGCTCTTGACGGGCCCCGTCACCGGACAACGCGCCGACGACGACGCCAACATCGTGCGCGGCATCGCCTCGCCTGCCGTCTGCGGATGACCGCGTCCACCAAGGTCACCAAGGCGGTGTTCCCGATCGCCGGATACGGCACCCGCTTCCTGCCTGCCACCAAAGCCATGCCCAAGGTGATGCTCCCGGTCGTCGACAGGCCGCTGATCCAGTACGCGGTCGACGAGGCCATCGCCAGCGGCATCGACGAGCTGATCTTCGTCACCGGCAGCGGTCGCGGCGCCATCGAGGACCACTTCGACTACAACTACGAGATCGTCGACGTGTTGACGAGCCGCGGCCAGACGAACGCCCTGGCGGCCGTGGAGCGCACCCGTCTCGAGCCGGGCCAGGTCGCCTACCTCCGCCAGCAGGAGCCCCTCGGGCTCGGGCATGCCGTGTGGTGCGCCCGGCGGCTGATCGGCGACGAGCCATTCGCGGTGCTGCTCGCAGACGACCTCGTGGTGGGTGGCCGGCCGGCCCTCGGCGAGTTGCTCGAGGTGCACGGCGCACGGGGCGGCAACGTGGTCGCCGTCCAGGACGTGCCTCGCCCGCAGACCGGCAGCTACGGGATCCTCGACGTCGAGGCCGACGACGGGCGGGTAGCGACGGCGCGCGGGGTGGTGGAGAAGCCCGATCCCGAGGCGGCCCCTTCGACGCTGGCGGTGATCGGCAGGTACGTGCTCGAGCCGCTCGTGCTGGAGCACCTGGCGCGCACCGCGCGGGGCGCCGGCGGCGAGATCCAGCTCACCGACGCCATTGCCGCCGCCGCCGAGACCCGGCCCCTGAGTGGCGTCCGTCTGAGCGGCACCCGTTACGACTGCGGCACCAAAGAGGGCTGGCTGGAGGCCAACGTGGCCTGCGCCCTCGACCATCCCGAGCTCGGCGACGCGGCCCGTGCCATCCTTCACCGCCACGCCGGGCAGGGTGCCAACCAGGATTGAGCTCTCCTCCCCACTAGGCTTCCCGTCGCCATGCGCAGGCGTTTCCTGTTCGCAATCGCACTCACCGACCTGATCCTGCTCGCCGGTGCGGTCGCGTTCGCCTCGTGGCTCGTCTTCGAGACGCCGCTCCCGTGGGAAGCCCCGAGCTGTACGGTCTTCTCGCTCACCCCGTTCCAGTGCATCCCGGCCGGCGAGTCCATCTGGCCGATGCTGACGATGTTGTTCGCCGCCGCCGGGGCCGGCTCCTATCTGAGCGTCCGGATGTGGGACCAGGGCACGCCCCGCCCCACCTACGGCCGGGCGCTCGCGATCGCCGGCTTCGCGATGGCGGGAACGACCTTCGGGATCGTGTTCGCTCGCCCGTACTGGTCGCGCGGTCTTCTCGTGGCCGCCTCGGTCACGTGGCTCGGCGGCATGCTCACCCACCGCGCCATCCGCCGCCGCCGGCCCTGGACCGAGCGCATCGTGCTCGTCACGGCGGAGAAGGGCCTGGCCGACGACCTCCGCAGCGCGCCGCACTGCGACATCATGTACGTGTTCGACCCCGAAGGGCTTCCTCCCTCCGACCCGCTGCCGGCCGGGGTCATCCTGGTGGTGGACCTGCGGGCCGTGCTCTCCGATCGCATGGCGCAGTTCGTCTCCTCCTCCAACCTCGCCGGCTACGAGGTGAGGGGGCTCGTCAACGTCTACGAGGAACACACCGGGCGGCTGGCGCTCGTGCACCTCGCCGAGGGCTGGGAGATATCGGCGCCGCTCTCGCGCAACGTCGGCTATGCGCCGCTCAAGCGCACGTTCGACATCGTCATGGTGACCATCACGGCCCCGCTGTGGCTGGTGCTGGCTGCTCTCATCGCCGTGGCCGTCCGGTTCGATTCCCCGGGGCCGGTCATCTACCGGCAGCGCCGCGTCGGCTTCCGGGGCAAGCTGTTCACGCTCTACAAGTTCCGAACGATGGTCAACGGCGCCGACGCCGCCGGGCCCGCCTTCGCAGCCACCGACGACGACCGCCTCACCAGGGTGGGACGGGTGCTGCGCCGGTTCCGCATCGACGAGATCCCGCAGCTCTTCAACGTGCTGCGCGGCGACCTCAGCCTGGTCGGCCCGCGGCCGGAGCAAGTCGAGTTCGTTCGCAAGTTCGAGGAGTCGATCCCGTTCTACGGCTACCGGCACCTCGTCAGGCCCGGGGTGACCGGCTGGGCGCAGGTCAACTACGGCTACGCCGACGACGAGGCCGACACCATCGAGAAGCTCACCTACGACCTCTACTACATCAAGCACATCTCCCCCTGGCTCGACGCCCAGATCCTCGGCCAGAGCATGTGGACGGTCCTCTCCGGGTTCGGCGCCCAGTAGGCCGGCAGCGGGCCGCGCCGGGGGTAACCTCTCCGTATGGCCCACCCCTCTTCGCGGGCCGCCCGGGGTCGCCTCGGCCCGGTCGTCGCTCTGGTGGCGGTCGCAGCAATGACCTCTGCCGTCGTAGGACCGGCACCCGCCAGCGGCGCCGCAGCGGCCTCGGACGCAGGTGATGCCGGGCCGTCCTTCAACGAGTCGGCCGGGTGCGGGGTCGGCGTCGCCGGACCCCAGCGTCCGAAGGTCTCTGCCCCCGGCTTCGTGGCCGCCGGCGAAGTCGTGGCCGGGCCTTGGGGGGACTTCTTCGGCCGCAACCGGGCCCAGATAGAGGCGTCGCTGGTCGACTGGGCCGTCCCCGGCGGCGGGGGCCGCACCGTGCGCGTGCACCAGCGGGCGCTGCCGGCGTTCCGCCAGGTGACGGCCGCCCTCGCCGACCATGCCGCGGCGGGCCGCTTCTATCCGGCCGCCAGCGGTGCCGCGTTCGTGTACCGGACGGTGGGAGGACGGCGCGATCTCTCCAACCACGCATTCGGCAACGCCATCGACATCAACCCGGCCCGCAACCCCTACTCGGGCGACAACGTGCTGATCACCGACATGCCCGCGTGGTACGTCGCCGCGTGGCAGGACGCCGGGTTCTGCTGGGGGGGCGACTGGGTCTACGTGAAGGACGCCATGCACTTCTCATGGATGGGTCCGGCCGCCACCGGCGGCTACGGCCCGCTGCCGCCCCCTTACCCGCCGCTCACGCCGGCGTCGCCGTTCACCCGCCGGGCCTTCGCAGGGCCCGCCGCCTGGGCCGCCGATGCGGCAGCGGTGGCGGTGGCGGTGGCGGTGGCCGACCGCAGCGGGGATGGCGCCGGCGACGTCTACGTCGTCGCGCCCCGAGACGGCGGCCTGCGGCTCGTGGCGGCCGGGGCGCGGTCCGGCTTTGCGGTGGTCGGCTACCGCGAGGACCTCGCCGCCACCGCCCCCCGGGCCCTGCTCGGCGACTGGGATCGCACGGGACGGGCCGACCTGTGGCTCGCCACGCCCGCCGGACCCCGCCTCGAGCTGACCGTCTACACCGACGCCGACGACTTCGACACGCCCCGCGCCCGGTACGCGGTCCCGGTTTCGGTGGACGACGCCACCGAGCTGGCGCTGGCCGACTACGACCGCGACCTGGCGCTGGACCTCTACGTGATGCGCAGGGGCGCCACCACCCACGTCGAGGTCTGGACCGGGGCCAGCGGCTATACCCGGCGGGTGGTGGGCACCCCGACCGGACTCGGCGACACGTCCGACCCGACCCGCTGGGGCTTCCTGGTGGCCGACCACGACGTCGACGGCCGGCCCGACCTGTACGCCGTCGAGAAGGCCGACCCGGCTCGGGTCCGGGTGCAAGTTCACGCCGGCGCCGGCTACGCCGGTCCGGCGACCCACCTCACCACCGGCATCGCCGCCGGCCCCGGAACGGCGTTCGCGGTGGGCGACTACGACGGCGACGGCCGGCCGGACGTGTACGCGCTGCGTAACGGGCAGTTGGCGGTGTACCTGGGGGGCGTCCCGGGCCCGGGCGTCGACCTCACCGCGTGGTTCATGCCCGACGAGGAGCCACTGCCATGGGACGCCGGCCCCGAGTGCCTCGGCCCTGGCGCCTGTGATCAGATCGGGTTCGCCGACGCCGCGGCGCGCTGGTTCGTCAAAGACGAGATCTCCTCCGAGTCCGAGGACGTCGATTACCTGTTCGGCAACCCGGGCGACGTGCCCTTCGTCGGCGACTGGGACTGCGACGGCGTCGAGACTCCAGGGCTCTACCGCAGGCGCGACGGGTTCGTCTACCTGCGGAACTCCAACACCACCGGGGTCGCCGACGTCTCCTTCTTCTTCGGCAACCCCTCCGATCTGCCGCTGGCGGGGGACTTCGACGGCGACGGGTGCGACACCGTCTCGCTGTACCGCCCCTCCGAGGCGACCGTCTACGTGATCAACGAGCTCGGGAGCCGCAGCACCGGCCTCGGCGGGGCGGAGTACCGGTTCATGTTCGGGAATCCCGGAGACAAGCCGTTCGTGGGCGACGTCGACGGCGACGGCATCGACGAGGTCGGCCTTCACAGGGAGACCACCGGGCTCGTGTACTACCGCTACACGCTGACCAGCGGAACGGCCGACGAGCAGTTCATCTACGGCGATCCGGGAGACCGGCTGGTGGCCGGCGACTGGGATGGCGACGGGACCGACACCGTCGCGGTGTACCGCCCTGCCGAGGGCAACTGGTACGTCAAGCTCGACAACCGCCCTGGATTCGCCGACCATGCGATCCACTACCACGCCCACGCCGACGACGGCACCACCCACCCATTTGCGGGGAGGCTGGCGACGTCGTCGGATCGCTGAGCGGCGCCGTTGAGCCGCCTCGGCCGAGTCCTGGCCCGCCTTCCCGATCCGGTGCGGCGCGGCCTCGGCCGCCTCCCCGGGGCGGCTGCGGTTCGCAGGCGGATGTGGAAGCTGCCGGGCGCTGCCGGTCCCGGGCCCGGCGAACTGCGGGCCGTCGTATACCTGCCGACCTGGGCTCGCTGGGACGTCATGCGCCAGCGCCCGCAGTACCTCATGGCCGCGCTGGCCGCACACGGGCATCCGGCCTACTTCGTCGACGAGGCCGCCGGAGCTGCCCGGATGGACGGTGGCGTGCACGTGGTGCCGGACCTCGGCCACGTCCCCGGGTCCGACGTGATCCTGTACGTGCACTTCGCGCCGCTCCGCACCGCGTTCGGGCGGTTCCAGAGCCCGGTCGTGATCTACGACATCCTCGACGACCTCTCGATCTACGAGCCGGACGAGGTCGGCCTGCCGCCGGAGCGCCGGGTGGCCACCCACCACGGCCCGCTGATGCAATCGGCGGAGATCGTGATCGCGTCCTCCCCGGCACTCGTCGAACGCCACCGGGGAGAACGAGACGACATCCTGCTCGTCCCCAACGGCGTCGATGCGGCCCGGTTCGCCCGCCCGGTGCCCCGGCCCGCCGACCTGCCGCCTGCCGCGGCCGGAAGGCCCCTGGCCGGCTACCACGGCGCCGTCGGCGAGTGGATCGACTTCGACCTGATCGAGGCCGTTGCCCGCCGCCTCCCCCAGTGGGACTTCGCGATCGTGGGTCCGGTGCTCGATCGCGGCAAGGACGGGGCTCGCCGGCTCCGCGGCATCCCCAACGTCCACCTCCTCGGCGAACGCCCCAGCGACGCCATGCCGGGCTACGTCCAGGCATTCGACGTCGGGACGATCCCGTTCCTGGTCAACCATCTCACCGAGGCCGTCGGTCCTCTCAAGCTGTACGAGTATCTCGCGGCCGGCGTGCCGTGTGTGTCCACCCCCTTGCCGGTAGCCGTGGCGGAACCGGCCGTCCGGACCGCGGCCGCGCCGGAGGTCTTCGCAGCTGCCGTCTCGTCGGCCGCCGCCGAGGACGACGACGCCGGGGTCCGGGCGATCGCCGCCGCCACCGTGGCGGAGGCACGCTGGGAGAAGAGGGTGGCGCCGCTGCTCGAACGGCTCGACGCCCGGGCGGGCCGCCGCGTGCCGGCCGGATGACGGCGGTACCGTGGCCGCCATGAGCGGCCGCCATCCGCGCCACATCGTCTTTGCGACCACCGAGCTGGAGCCGTACACGGCCGGCGGCGCAGGGGCGCTGGTCGCCGAGCTCGCCGGGCGTCTCCGGGCGGCGGGCCACCGGGTGACGGTGGTGCTCGCCGCGCCGGACGTGCCGGCGCCGCCCGGCGTGGTGCTCGCGGACGAGCCCGCCGACGAGACTCCCCACCCGATGCTGGCCCGCAGCAGAGCCCTGGCCGAAGCGGTTGCCGCGGCGACGGCGGCCGACCCGCCGGAGCTCGTCGAGGTGCAGGACTTCGACGGCGCCGCGTTCTGGATGCTGGCCCACCGGGCCGAGCTCGGGCTCGCGGGCATCCCGGTGGTGGTACGCCTGCACGGGCCGGTGGACCTGATGCTCGAAGCCATCGGCACGACGCCCGACGCGTTGGTGGGCGTGCCCCAGATGGAGCGGGAGGCCTTCGCCATGGCCGACGCCGTCATCGTGCCCTCCCCGGCCTGGGTCGCTCCCGTGTGCGCGCGGTATGGCCTGGCGGCGGAACGCGTCGTCATCGGCGAGCCACCGGTGCCGGCGGTGGCGCCTGCCGACCTTCGGCCGGCCGCCTCCCCCGAGTTCACGGCGTTCGGCCGCCTGTCCGAGGTCAAGGGCTCGCACGACTTCGTGGCGGCGGCAGTCCGCCTGCTCGACGAGGGCTTCGACGCCCGCTTCCGCCTGCTGGGCCCCGACGGCTGGAGCGCGACCGCCTCCAGGCCGATGCGCGACTGGCTGTCGTCGCTGGTGCCGGACCGCCACCAGGGGCGGATGCGATTCGAGCCGCCCGTCCCCCGTGCCGAGGTGCCGGCGGCCCTATCGACATCGTGGGCCGTTGCCGTGCCCAGCCGGTTCGAGTCCTTCGGCCTGGCGGCCCACGAGGTACGCGCCATGGGCCTGGCCCTCGTCGTCCCCGACCTCACCGCGTTCCGCAGCTACTGGTCGGAAGGCACCGGGGCACTCGTGTACGACGGCACGGTGAACGGGCTCGCCGGGGCGCTGCG
>CAYGCW010000073.1:0-9586 GCA_964348465.1 uncultured Acidimicrobiia bacterium
CCCCGCCGCCTCCTCCTCCGCCCCCGCCACCGCCGCCGGAGAAGCCGCCGCCGCCCCCACCGCTCGACGAGGGGGCTGCGAACGCGCCCCGCAGGGCACGCTCGATGCCACCGATGGCGTTGGTGCTGTGCCCGCCGCTGAATCCCTGGTTGCCGTACCAGTAGATGCTCGACGTCTCCTCGAGTGCCTGCGGGGCCATGATCCGCGCCGACTCCAGCACGTCCTCGGCGACTCCGAGGGCGATCCCGTAGACCAGGAACTCCTCCCATAGCGCCAGCGAGATCGGAGGCGCCTCTCCGAGGCGCGAGAAGTCCTGCAGATAGCGCCGGAAGGCATCCCAGCGTGCCGCCAGCAGTGCCCCCCGTCGGGTGCGGCGCACCCAGGCCCTGTAGAGGGTGCCGAGCAGCGCCGCCAGGATGGCGCCGACGATCCCCACCACGGCGAACCCTCCCCGCAGCACCGTCTCGTTGAGCATCGGGAACAGGTCGACCAGGAACGCCGTGAGGCCGAACCAGCCGATCGCCGCGATGATGGCGAAGCCGACGATGAGAAACACCGGGTAGTACTTGCCCCGTTCGTCGATCAGGCGACCATCCTCGAGCGCGTCGCGCACGTGGCCCTTGAAACTCGTGTAGGTCTTGTGGTTGGCCGAGGCGTCGGCGCGGATGCGGGTTCGGAACTCGCTGAGGGGCTGCGGCCCCTCGTCGAGGATCCGCGCGACCACTTCGAGGACGTCGGCGTCGTACGGGCTGAGCCGCTCGGAAGCGTCGCCAGGTCCGATTTCCAGGTCGGAGATCTCCTCCTTGCGCAGGCCCATCCACGTGGACTTCTCGATGCGCACCGGCCGGGCTTTGAGCACCCCGCGCCGGATCAGGTCGAAGATGGTGGCGGTGAAGGCCGTCTCGTCGGGCCGGCCCTGGGCGAGCAGCGCCCCGACGACGGCGGGCGGGTCCTCGCTGGGAGGCTCCTGCTCGTACTCGCGGTCGTAGTCCACCCGTGGCTCGCGCCCGAACCGCAGGTACCCGAACAGCGCCAACGGCGGCAGGAACGAGATCATCACGGCCAGCGTCGCCAGGGTGGTGCGCAGCGAGCGGCGATCCCGGTCTGCCTGTTGGGCGAATGCCTCCTCCTCGGCGAGGATCGCTTCCCGGCCCGGTCCGGGCTGCACGGCTGCCCCGTCGGTCGACGCCAGCAGCCGGCGCGGAAACACCGCCCGCAGCTCTACCCATTGGCGGGACGGGACTCGTCGCGCCTCGAGCTGCGGTGAGGCGCCGTCGGCACCGAGCGACGTCTCGCCCTCTACCGATGCGGGGTGGCCGAACACCAGCACCTCGCCGGGCTGGGCGCCGGCGGGGAGGAGAACTCGCGCCGTCAGCCGGTCGACGCCCTGCTGCCATTCGTCGCCCCACACCTTGTAGTTGACGTCGACGACGTCGTCGTGGGCGACGGCCACCCCGAGGAAACGGTAGGTGATCGTGAATGTGCGCAGCTCGTCGGTGGCCCGGTAGTGCCAGACCACCCGGACCCGGGAGCCGATGACCTCCACGCCGTACCGGCCCGGAGCATCCGTGCATCCGAGCACCGTGCAGGCGCCGAACTCGTAGGGGGTGCCGGCTTCGGAGACGACGATGTCCTCCATGATCTCACCGGGGCGGATCGGGATGTCCCGGAACGCGCCCTGGAACGAACCCGAGAAGTCGAAGGTGATGTCCTCCCGCACCACTAGCGAGCCGTCCGGCTCCACCTGGACGGTGACGTCGGCGACCGGGAGGTCGAACGACTTCGCTTCTGCCGTTCCCTGCAGGACGAGCAGTGGCACGGCCACCGCCACCAGCCCGGTGACGGCGAGTACGACTCGGCCAACGGCGACCCGCGCCCTCAGAACTCCACCCTCGGGACGCTGCGGGCCTCGTCCTCGACCTCGAAGTACGGCCGGGTCCGAAACCCGGTCAGGCCGGCGACGATGTTGGAGGGGATGGTCTGCACCGCGTTGTTGTATGTCAGTGTGCTGTCGTTGTAGATCTGGCGGGAGACCGCGATCTTGTCTTCCGTCTCGGACAGCTCGGCCTGAAGCTGCTGGAAGTTCTCCGAGGCGCGCAGCTCGGGGTAGGCCTCGGCAAGGGCGAACAGCCGGCGGAGCGCCCCGGTGAGGAAGTTCTCGGCGTCGGCCTGTTCCTCGACCGTGCCGGCCGCCTGGGCGGCGGCGCGGGCCCTGACGACCTGCTCGAACGTCTCCTGTTCGTGGGCGGCGTAGCCCTTGACGGCTTCGACGAGATTGGGGATGAGGTCGTACCGGCGGCGGAGCTGGACGTCCACCTGCGACCAGGAGTTGTCGGTGCGGTTGCGCAGACGCACGAGACGGTTGTAGATGACGACGACGGCCACGGCCAGCGCGGCGAGGATCACGATGATGACGATGATGGTGGTCATAGCGAGAGCCTATCGGATGGCGGCGGCGCCGAGGGCCGGAGCCTGATGGCTCAGGGCGTGACGACGATCGTCTGGTTGACGCCGACGTCCTCCACGATGGTGGACGAGCCATCCGGCCACTCGACGACCACCCGATCCACCCGGGGGACGGTGCCGAGGCCGAAGTGGGCCGACGGCTCGGCCGTTCCGAGGTAGTTGGCGCACGCGCCGACGTAGCGGAGGTAGCGCTGGTCGCCGACCTCGGCCCAAACCCGGCTGCCGATTCCGTCCGGGGCGATGCCGGCTGCGCCTTCGGTGTCGAGGAACACCCGCAGCCAGGAGTGGCCGGTGTCTTGGTCGTTCCGGTACAGCCGGAACTCGTCGCGGGCGGCGGTCACGGCCACGTCCTGGTCACCGTCGGAGTCGTAGTCGAGGCTGAGGAGGCTCAGTCCCATCATGTCGTGGCGGAACCCGGTGTCGTGGGCGACTTCGGTGTAGGTGCCGTCGCCTTCGTTGACGAAGACCTTGGCCATCTCGCCGGTGTAGACCTCGAAGCCTTCGAAGTGCCACCCGTTCACCTCGACGATGTCGAGCCATCCGTCGAGGTCGAGATCGACGGTGAGCGCTCCCCAGCCCCAGCCGCCGTCGGCCACGCCCGCCGCGGCTGCCACCTCCTCGAACGAGTGGCCCCCGAGGTTGTAGTAGAGCTTGTTGCCGTCGCCGCGGCCGTCGCCGCTGTCGTCGAAGATGGCGGTTGCATACCAGTCCAGCATGCCGTCGTTGTTCACGTCGCCGACGGCGGTCCCCATGCCGCTCCACTCCTTGCCGGCTTCGGCGCGTGCCGTGAACTCCCTGAACGTGCCGCCTTCGTTCACGAAGTACCGGCTCGTTCCGAAGTCGGCAACCAGCATGAGTTCGGGGTAGCGGTCCCCATCGGTGTCGACCAGGCAGGGCGAGAAGCCGCGAATGCCGTCGTCGACGATCCCCGCCTCGTCGGTCACGTCGGTGAACGTCCCGTCGCCATCGTTGCGGAACAGGCGGTTGCCCTTCGACGCCCGCTGCCAGCCGGCGACGAAGAGGTCGAGATCGCCGTCCAGGTCGTAGTCGGCGAACACCGAGCCGAACCCGTCGTGGGTGTCGCGGCTCGTGGTGGTGACGCCGGCTTCAGCCGCGACGTCGGTGAACGTGCCGTCGCCGTTGTTGCGCCACAAGCGATGATGACCGGGAGTGGGGTCGTTGATCGGCCCGTGACTCGTGACGAACAGGTCGATCCAGCCGTCGCCGTCGTAGTCGCCCGCAGCCGCCGCCGAACCGAGGTGCGGCTCGCCGACGATCCCGGCCTCCGGGCCGACGTCGGCGAACGTGCCGTCGCCCTTGTTGCGCAGGAGCCGGTCCGGCTCCAGCCCGCCACCGAGCAGGAACAGGTCTTGGTGCCCGTCGCGGTCGTAGTCGATCACCGCGGCGCCGCCCCGCATCTTGGCGGTGTCCATGGCCGACGTGTAGTTCTCTTCGCTGAACGGCGTCAGGTACGTGTGGGCGACGCCTGCAGCTCTCGTCTGGTCGCTGAAGGCGAGACCGCGATATCCGGAGACCGGAGCACCGGTGGTGGTGGTCACGGCGTCCTCGGCAACGGTCGCAGAGGTGGTCGGGCCGGCGCTCGTTTCCGTTGTCGACTGCCCGCAAGCCGCCGCGACCAGTGCGAACGCGGCAGCCGCCGCGGCCAGCACCCCCCCGCATCGCCGCTGCCCTACCACATCCATACCTCCCGCTCAGTTGATGTCCCGGCCCGGGCCGCGAAGGGTAGCGGTGGGCGCGTTTCGTGACGCCGCGAAGCTCCGGGGCGCAGGTAGCCTGGCCGCCGATGATCCGCCGTACCGCGCTCGCCCTGCTGATCGTCGCCGCGGCCGCGTGCGGTGACGCCGCCGTCCCATCGACCACCACCCGACCCGTCGCCACCACCACGTCGGTCCCACCGCAAACCACGACCACGATGCCGACGGCAACCACAGACGCCCGGGTCACCACGACGCTGCCGGGGGCGACTACTACCACCGTGCCGCCCCCGAACACCACCGTGACGACGCCGCCCCCGCCGGCGGGGGCCCTGGTCGAGATCACGTATGCCGACGGCGAGGTGTCAGGCCCCCGGCAGGTCACCGTGAAGGTGGGGGACCCGGTGCGTCTGGAGGTCACGTCGGACGTTCCGGACGAGGTCCACGTCCACGGCTACGACCTCTTCGGCTCCGTCCGCCCCCAGCAGGTGGCCGTGATCGAGTTCGAGGCCGACGTGCCCGGGATCTTCGAGATCGAGCTCGAGGGGGAGCACACGACGCTCGTGGAGCTGGTAGTGGAGCCGTGAGACGGCTGCGACGGGCCGGGGTGGTCCTGGCCGTGCTCATGGCCGCCGTCGGCCAGGCCGCCCCTGCGCTGGCACACGGCATCGGGGGGCGGCGCGACCTGCCGGTGCCGACCTCGTTCTTCGTCGTCGGCGCTGCGCTGGTGCTGGTGGTTTCTTTCGCCGCCCTGGCGGTGCTGTGGCCGCAGGCGCGGTGGCAGGAACCGCCGGTCGCCCGACCCATCCGGTCCCCATGGCTTCGGCCGGTGGGATCGGCACTGGCGTTGCTCGGCGTGGCGGCGCTGACCCTGGTGGTCGTCGGGGGTGTCTTCGAGGGCGGCGGCCGTGCCAACGTCACCCCGGTGCTGGTGTGGGTCTTCTTCTGGCTCGTCGTGCCCTTCCTGTCGGCCGTGGTCGGGAACTGGTGGCGGTACCTCAACCCGTGGCGCACGTTGGCGACGGCGGCTGCGATCGGCGATACGGAGCAGCCCGAGCTGCTGGCACGGTGGGGGGTATGGCCGGCGACGGTGGCGTTCGTCGCCTTCACCTGGCTGGAGCTGGTCCACTCCGACTCCGGAGCACCGCGGACGCTGGCAGTGGCAGCCATCGTGTACTCGATGTACGCGCTCGGCCTGGCCGCCTATGCGGGGCGCCGGACCGGGATCGCCGCCGGGGAGGCGTTCACCACGTACAACGGCCTCCTGAGCGCCATCGCCCCCATCGGCCAGGACGACGACGGCGGGCTGCACTGGCGCGGCTGGCTGCGAGCGCTCCCCGGGATACCGATGGCCCCCGGCCTCGTCGTCTTCGTCGTGGCGATGATCGGGACGGTCACCTACGACGGTCTGTCGGCGACGCCGTGGTGGCGGGACGTGATCGGTGATCTGGCGACGGAGACATGGTTCGGCACGTTGGCGCTCCTCGGTTCGGTGGCGGCGATCGGCGCCGGCTATGCCGCCGCCTCGTGGGCGGCGGCCCGCATCGGCGGCGGGGACTGGACTGCGGCTTCGGTGGCTCGCAGCTTCGCGCACACGCTGGTGCCGATCGCGCTCGCGTACGCCTTCGCCCACTACTTCACGCTCGTCGTCTTCGAGGGCCAGCTGCTGATCCCGGCCTTGAGCGACCCGTTCGGCCGCGGCTGGAATCTGCTCGGGACCGCCGGCTACCAGGTGAACTTCTTCCTGTCCGCCAACGCGGTTTGGTACGGCCAGGTGGCGGCGATCGTCGGCGGCCACGTCGCCGCAGTGGTGTTGGCACACGACCGGGCTCTGGGCGACTTCGGGCCCGTTCGCGGCGTCCGCACCCAGTACGCGATGCTCGTGCTGATGGTGGTGCTGACCATGCTCGGCCTGGTGCTCCTTTCCTCCTGATGGCCCTGTTGCTCGCCCACCAGGGCGGCTGGGACGAGATCGCGTTGTTCGTCATTCCGGCGGTGGTGGCGATCCTCGTGATCCGATGGGCCGAGCGGCGCGCCAAGCGGCGCTCGGACGACCGATCCGACTAGGGCCGCCGCCCGCCGTACACTCCCGGCCATCGTGATCAGGTTGCATGAGGTGATCGAAGTGCCCCGCCTCCGGGACGAGGTCTTCGCGTACGTCGCGGACTTCGCGAACCTCTCGGAATGGGACCCCGGGATCGCGGAGTCGCATCGCACCGACGACGGGCCACTCGGTGTCGGCGCCCGCTTCCACGTCGGCGTGCAGGTGGGGCCGCGAGTTGCCCCGATGGAGTACCGCATCACCGCCTACGAGCCGCCGGGCCGGGTGGTGCTCGAGGGCGAAGGAAGCACCGTGAGGGCCGTGGACGACATCCGCTTCACCGATGCTGCGGAGGGACGCACCCGGATCGAGTACCGGGCCGACATCAGCTTGCGGGGCGCGTTGCGCTTTGCCGAGCCCTTCATGAGGGGCACGATGCGGAAGGTCGGCCGTAAGGCGATGGCCGGGCTCGAGGCCGCCCTTTCCTGACCCTGCTGCGGGGTAACCTCGGCCGCCGATGGCCTCCCTCGTCCTGCTCTACTACCCGGGCACCGGGAGCTCGTGGCTCATGGGGATGCTGGCCGCGGCTCCGGGAGTGTGGGTGCCCGGCTACGAGCCGCTCGAGCAGTGGCACTGGGACGCCCCCGAGACCGCGAAGCTGGCGTGGCTCCGGGCGGCGCTGGCCGGCCCACCGGCGGGTGACGCGGCCCGGGGGGAGTGGGTGACGGAGCTGCGGGCGTCTCCGCAGGTGAAGACCGATCCGCCCCCCGGGGCAGCGACGGTCGGCTTCAAGATGACCGAGGACGCCGTCCGTGACCGGCGGGCGCTGCTCGATACGTTCGGCACGTCCGGCGCCCGGGTGTTGTTCCTCACGCGTGAGCACCGGATCAAGCATGCCCTCTCGCTCTACCGGTCATACGAGGAGCGCAAGAACCAGTTCCAGTTCGCCGGGGTGATGCCCGCCAGCAAGGTGGACCTGGGTCTCTTCGACCAGTGGCTGGAGCGAGCGGTCGGCTGGCACGAGCGCACCGAAGAGCTGCGGCGCCGGTGCGTCGCCGCCCTCGGTGCGGAGGCCGTGGCCGTGATTCCGTACGAGCGCTTCGCGGCCGACGACGGCAAGCGCGCGGTGCTCCGCGACGCGTGCGAGTTCGGCGGCCTCGAAGCAGGGCCGGTCCTGGTCGCGCTCGAGGAGACCCTCGTCGGAGGGGAGCCGTTTGGGCCTCGCGGGCACTACGGCAAGAGCACCGCCGACGACCTGGCGGCGGCAGTCGTCAACTTCCGCCAGCTGCGCGGCCACTACCGGGGCACCGAATGGGAGCACTATTTCGCCTGACCCCGCTCAATTTCTCGCCGGCTGCCGCCGATGAACCCGGGAGCGGACGACAGGACGGACAGAGTGCTCCAGCCAAGAACCTCGATCACGCTCGCGCTCGCCCTGGCGATGGCGCTGGCGATCGCTTTCACCTTCCTCACACCGCACCCGGCGCTGGGCGTCGAGGTGACCATCCCGGCGAGGGGCGTCGTCCACGCCGGCATCTACCAGAGCAACGTCGACCTCGATGGTGTCGACCACGACGTCCCCGGCGACAACGCGTTCTTCGACCACAAGGTGCTCGAGAGCTTCACGGTGGGCGAGGTCGGGCTGACGTTCGCCGGCCGTTTCCACCACGTCAACGAGACGGACCACCAAACCGACGGTTTCAACACGATCCGTCCCCTGGAGGAGGCGTGGATCGCCAAGACCACTCCGGTCTCCAACGTGGCCGTCCACGACACTGCCGCATCGATAGCGCGCGGTGACCACGACGCCGCCATCCGGCGCTGGCTCGGCAACGTCAAGACCTGGCTGGGCTACGGCGGGGGCCGGTCGTTGCTGATCGCGCCGCTGCAGGAGATGAACGGCGCCTGGACCCCGTACGGCTGCGACCCTGCGAACTTCGTCACCGCCTACCGGCGGTTCCGGGACATCGCCGGCGACATGGGGGTGGACGACCCCGCCAAGGTCCGGTGGGTGTTCGCTCCCAACGGGTGGACGGACACGACCCGGTGCGGCACCTTGCGCGACTACTACCCGGGGGATGCCTGGGTCGACGCGATCGGCATCAGCGGGTACAACTTCTCGGGGGTCAACGGCTCACCGTGGGAGAGCCCGTACCAGGCTCTGAACAAGCCCGTCACCGAGCTGCGGACCTTCGCGCCCGGCAAGCCCTATCTCGCCCTGCAGACGGCCAGCCCGAGTGTCGGCGGCGACAAGAACCAGTGGGTGCGAGACCTGTTCTCGTACGTCGCCAACGATCCGAACATGGTCGGTTTCGTCTGGTTCAACAAGAACAAGTACGAGGGCTCGCCCGCCGTGTGGGTCGAGTGGTCGGTGGCGCCGGCGGGTGCGCAGGGCTGGCGCGATGCCATGCGCCAGCCATCGGCCACGTACCAATGGCCGCTGACCGACTGGTTCCGGCGGGGTCGCCTCGTCGTCGACGGTGCCGCACCCCCGCCGCCGAGCGCTTCCGAGACCCCTTGCAGCGACGGGCTCGAGTGTGACTCGGTGGGGCTCGTCGACCCGGGGGCCCGCTACCACCTGTGGGACGAGCCGACGGATGGCACCGATCCGAGCCGGTTCTACTTCGGGAACCCGGGTGACTTCCCGCTCACGGGCGACTGGGACTGCGACGGGGTGCCCACCCCCGGCCAGTATCGCCAGACGGACGGCTTCGTCTACCTGCGCAACTCGAACGACTCGGGCGTCGGTGAGATCAAGTTCTACTTCGGCAACCCCGGCGACGTACCGATCGTCGGCGACTTCAACGGCGACGGCTGCGACACGGTCTCGATCTACCGTCCCAGCCAGGGGCAGATCTTCGTGATCAACAAACTGGGCGAGAACAACAAGGGTCTCGGCGCCGCCGAGAAGAGCTACTTCTTCGGCAACCCCGGCGACAAGCCGTTCGTGGGTGACTTCGACGGCGACGGCGTCGACACCCTCGGTCTCCACCGGGAGACGACCGGCCTCGTGTACTTCAACAACGAGCATGCGTCGGCGGTGGCCGACAAGCAGTTCGTGTTCGGCGATCCCGGCGACCGCCTGGTAGCCGGTGACTGGGACGGCGACGGCGTCGACACGCCGGCGCTCTACCGGCCGTCGAACGGCATGGTGTACATCAAGCTCACCAACTCGTCCGGCGCCGCCGACCACCAGTTCTTCGCCGGCCCCGGTTTCACATCGGCCGTCCTCGCCCCGCACGCGTGACCCCCTTCCCCCGTGCGGGGCGAGGCCCCGGCCTCCGGCAGGAAACCCGTGGCGTCCCACCAAACCCGTGACGGCGCCCCCAATGTGACTTCGAGCGGGGCGCCCTGGCAAACCCGT
>CAYGCW010000074.1:0-9553 GCA_964348465.1 uncultured Acidimicrobiia bacterium
CGTGGACCCGGATGGAGAAGCTCGGCATCCGGCCCGAGCGGCTCCAGCTGGAATGGATCAGCGCCGCCGAGGGCCAGAAGTTCGCCAGGGTGATGCGGGAGCTGGACGAGCTGCGCCGCCAGGTGACGGCGGCGGAGGTGGCGGAGACGCAGCGGATCCTGGAAGACGCGGGCGACGAGGCGCCCGCCGACGAGGAACGAGCCCGCGAGCCGGCGGGGGTCTGAGATGCCGAAGGAAACGAAGACCTTCTACTGCTTGCGGTGCCAGCACCGCTTCCCGGTCGACTACGACCGCAAGGAGGTGGTGGAGCGCAGCTGCCCCGCCTGCGGCAGCAACAGCGTCCGCCTGGAGACCCCCGCTGCCGCGGCGCGCCGACCTTCCGAATAGGGCCCGGCGGGCGATTCGCTGGTGAGCAAGGCGGTCCGGCTCGATCCGGCCGGCCGGGAGTTCGGTCTATGCAATGGCTCGGACTCGCTCCTGGGCCCGCCCATCATCACGGAGGCATCCGGTGGCAACCCGAAGATCTCGGTGGTGGCGACGTCGGCGTGCGCGACGCCGGCGCTGTGCGGCGAGAAGGCGCCAAGCCGCTAGTCCCCAGAAGAGTCGGCCGCGCCGGCGCCATGTGTCAGCCGACTGCGTCCACCCGGGCCGGAACGTGCTTGTGCCATGGCGTGCCGGCGAACTCGTCGCGCAGCTCGGCCCAGGTGAGGTCGTTGGGGGCGGCGCCGGTGACTTGCGGCTCGCCCTCGGGGGCGGGGTAATCGAGGCCGAGTCCGTTGGGGAGCGTGACGTGGCCGGCCTGGAGGGTGTCGGTGACCTCCGCCACCGTTTCGACCGACCCGCGTCGGGTGGTGACTCGGACCCGGGCGCCGTCGGCGACGCCGAGGCGCGCGGCGTCGGTGGGATTGATCCGCAGCGCGCCCTCCCGGTCGCGCTTGCGCCAGTCCGGATCGCGGAAGATCGTGTTGGCGGTGAACGACCGCCGCTCCCCGGCGGCGAGCACCAACGGGAACTCCTTGCTCGTGTAGTCGGCGGCCGCATCGGGGAGGGTCTCGAGCATCGACAGCAACTCGGGCACGGCCACGCCCAGCTTGCCGTCGGGGGTCGCCACCTGCCGCCACGAGTCCTCGTAGTCGTGGACGGTGAACACGGTGCCGCGCTCGTCCGCGAGCAGGGCCTCGAACAACGCCTCCCCCAGGGCAGGGCCGTCGCCCTGATGGCCTGCGGCGCGCACCGCGTCGGGATAGGTCATGGCGGCCCGGTGCGCGGCCGCCCAGAGCACCGCTGCCGACGCTGCCCCGCCGGGCAGGGTTTGGCCGAGGGTTGCGTAGAGCAACACCGGCGCCATCCGGCCCAGCAGCGGGTCGGACGACGTGGCGGCGAAGAAGGCGGCGGCGAACTCGGTGCGGCTGTGCTCGGCGGCCGCCCGCAACGAGTTCACGAGCTCATCGTCCAGGGCCCCGAGCGCCCGGCACAGGCGGTAGTGGATCTCCGGCTCCGGCAGCGTCCCGGGGAGCGGCTCGAGCAGCGGTGCTCGCAGGCTGAACACGTTCTCGGGGAACTCGAAGTTGAAGAACGTCGCCTCCCACTTCTCGTACTGTGACGCCGCCGGCAGCACGTACGAAGCCTCCCGAGCCGTCTCCGTCATCGCCACGTCGATCACCACGGAGAACTCCAAGGCCCGCAGTGCTTGCTTGAAGCGCTTCGAGTCGACCAGCGAGTGAGCGGGGTTGGCCGACTCGATGATCATCGCCCGGTAGCGGGCCGGGTGATCGGCGAGGACCTCGTCGGCGATCACGTTGCAGGGCACCATGCCGCCGATGACGCGCTCGCCGGCCACCGGCGACCGCTTGGTGGACCGGTGGTTGGCCCTAGCGAGGGGCACCAGCGCCGAGGGCGCGTTCATCGCCCCCGGCTTGCCGAAGTTGCCGGTGAGCACCCACAGCAGCTTGTCGAGATACGAGTTGAGCGTGCTGTTGGGCGCCATCTGCACGCCGAGGTCCTCGAAGATCGAGACGCTCTCGGCCTGGACGATGCCCCGGGACGTGGCCCGCAGCAGATCATCAGGTACGGCGCAGCGGGCGGCGAAGTCGGAGATCGGCACCCGGCGCAGCATCGCCAGCACCGGATCGGCGCCGCTGACGTGCTCGGCGATGAAGTCGCGGTCGAGCAGATCCTCCTCGACGAGGATCGCCAGCAGGGCCGCCAGGCAGAAGGCATCGGTGCCGGGGCGAACCTGGAGGAAGTAGTCGGCGAGGTCGGCGGTTTCGGTGCGGCGGGGGTCGATCACCACCATCGACCTCTCCGGGTCGGCGGCGATCGCCTTGAGGGTGCGCCGGGCGAACGGGATGCCGTGGGACTGCCATGGGTTCTTGCCGATGAACACCGCCACTTCGGCGTGCTCGAAGTCGCCGCGGGTGACGGTGCCGGCGATCGCCGCGTTCACCCAGAACTCGCCCGTCTTCTCCTGTGCCAGAGCGTTGGACCGGTAGCGGGACCCGAGCACCGCCCGCAGCGCGGGGGAGTAGGCGCCGCCGAGGTGGTTGCCCTGGCCGCCGCCGCCGTAGTAGAAGATCGTCTCGCCGCCGTAGGTATCGCGCACCTTCGCCAGGCCGGCGGCCACCTCGGCGATGGCGGTGTCCCAGTCCACCTCCTCGTAGGAACCGTCGGGCCGGCGGCGCATCGGGCTGGTGAGCCGGTGGCGCCCGTTCTGGTAATGGTCGAGGCGGAGCGCCTTCTCACATGTGTAGCCGTGAGATGCCTTGTGGGCCTTGTCGCCGCGTACTCTCGCGAAACGGCGGCCGTCGAGTCGGATCTCGACGCCGCAGTTGCACTCGCACAGGATGCAGACGGACGCCTTCCAGTCGCTCGGTTCGGACACGGCGCCTCCTCGCGTCGGCACAGCAGCGTACCTGCGCGACTGCATCACCGCCGAGAGGCAGGGCCCGCGAGTCTCACCGACCGGTGCGCCGCGGTGGCCCCCGGTGCATGCGACGGCTGAGCTTGCCGGCCGTCTCCAGGTCGGCGGCCTCGCGCACGTTCACCGCTGTAGCCCACAGCACCGTCTTCACCTGAAAGGGGCGCAGGTCCGGGTGCTTCGAGCGGATGAGCGCGGCGATCCCCGAGATGTGGGGGGCAGCGTATGAGTTGCCGGTGGTGCGGATCGTCTGACCGTCCAGCCACGGCACCTCGACGTCGATGCCGCGCGCCAGGAACTCCGTCGGCGGGTCCGGGTTCCAGTGGAAACGGAGCGGGTCCGAGCCCGTGTTGCAGGCGACGCTCGCCACCGACGCATACAGCGACGGGTAGCTACGGCGCTGCACGTTGTTGGCCGCGGTGACCACGAACGACCCCCCGAAGTAGGCGCGGTCGCAGGCATCGTGGAACGGCAGCGCCCAGTCGCGGCGGCGGGTGCCGAGCGACAGGTTGACCACGTCGAAGCCGCGATCCACGGCCCAGCGCAGCCCGGCGAGGAAGGCCGCGGCCTTGCCCTGGAGTCGTTCCCCGAGCACCTTCACCGACGTGATCCGGGCGGCGGGAGCGATCGAGTGGATGATGCCGGCGCACGCGGTCCCGTGCCCGAAAGAGTCGCCGTGCGGGCCCGGTGTCTCCACCACCGCACCGTCGTCGCCGACATGGAACGCCACTCCGCCTTCCGGGTCGGCGCATCCTTCCAGGGCGGGGTGGCCGGCGTCGATCCCGCTGTCGATGACCGCCACCCGGACCCCGCTGCCGTCGGCGCCGCCCCACGCCCACTCCGGGGTGAGGTCCTCGATGCGGTCGACGCCCGTCACCTCCAGGGAAGGGGCGTCCTTGCTCCAAGCCGGACGGCGGGACATCAGCTCTGGCCGAGCACGGCGTCGAGCATCCGGGCAACCGCGGCATACCGGGCCGGGTCGGAGGCGGCGAGGTCGGAAAGCTCCCTCCCGAGCTGTGCCGGTGCCGGAACCGAGGAGGTCGACTCCTCCAGCGCCTCCAGGGCGGCGCCGGCCACCCGCGCCAGCAGGGTCACCTCTTCGATGTCGTCGATCGTGAATGGGTCGCTGCCTTCCGGGCGGGCAACCTCCAGGACCCCGACCACGTCCTCGTGGCCGCATGGGGCGGCCAGCACGCCGGCCGGGTTGCCGTCGAGGCCGGCGGCTCCCACGTTGGACGAGTCGCCCGGCGGCGACTCGATCGCGGCCGGCTGCCCGGAGGTGACGACGAAGCCGGCCGTCCCGGTCACCGGCACCCGCTCGCCGATCCGGCTTCCGGGCGCCGCACCGCCCGCGGCCGCCAGCACCACCAGGTCGTCGCCGTCGACCATCAGCAGCCAGCCGGCGGTCGCCGCCGTGACGTCCACCGCGGCGGACACGATCTCGTCAAGCACGGGGTTGCCGCTCATGACCCGATTCTGGCGTCGCCGAGCACTGCCGGCGCCACCTTGCGCCCTCCGGACGGCCCGCCGGTTCCCGGAGTGACGTCGTCGAGGAGAGCGGCCACGGACGGGTGGCGAGCGACGATCCCGTCGAGCACGGCGTTGTCCAGTTCGAGCAGGGTCATCTCCGCGACGGCCCGGAGGCGCCGGGCGTCGTCCTCGCCGAGGATCGCCTTGAGGCCGAACGCGTCGCCGACGCCGATTTCGCCGGTAGGGACGAGCCGCCCGCCGAGGGCCGGCGCCAGCACCTCGCCCCGGCCGCGCGCCACCAGAACCAGGCGCCGGCCGGCTTCGCCGACCTCCTCGCCGGGCTGGAGCACGAACGACCGGAGCCGTCCGGCGATGTCGGCGAGGGCTGCGGGATCGAGGTCCCGAAACAGCACCACCTGGCCCAGCGCGGCGGCGGCGTCGAACGGGGCCCGGGTCCGGAGCTCGGCGCCGGTCTGCTCGGCCCACAGCCGGGCGTAGGTGCCGCCGACCGACACCAGCTCTTCGTGGGTCCCGTATTCGACGAGCCGCCCCGCCTCGATCACGAAGATCTGGTCGTAGTCGGTGATCGACGTGAGGCGGTGGGTGATGGCGACGACGGTGCGGTCCGACCCGACTCGTCGCAGCGTCTCGCTGATCTGGCGCTCGGTGGCCGGATCGAGCGCCGAGGTCGCCTCGTCCAGCAGCAGCAGGCGAGGGTTGCGGATCAGCGCCCTGGCGATGGCGACCCGCTGCCGCTGGCCGCCGGAGAGGTTGCCGCCCCGCTGGCCCACCAGCGAGTCGTACCCGCCGGCGGCACGGGCGATGGTCTCGTCGAGCTCGGCGGCCGCGGCGGCGGCCTCGACCTCCTCCCGGGTGGCGCCCGCCTTGCCGAGCGCGATGTTCTCCCGGATCGTCGTGTCGAACAGGAAGGGCTCTTGGAACACCACGCCCATCTGGCTGCGCAGCGACGACATCGAGGCGGTCGCGACGTCGATGCCGTCGAGCGTGACGACGCCTTCCTCGGGGTCGAACAGCCGCATGACCAGCCGCAGCACCGTCGATTTGCCCGACCCGGAGGGGCCGACGAATGCCACGTTGGACCGGGCCGGGATCACCGCGTCGATGCCGTCGAGGGCGCGGCGCTCCGGCGTGTACGAGAACGACACGTCGGACAGGACCAGCTCCTTCTCGAGCGACGGGAGGTCGGGCTTGCTTTCGTCGCCGGGCTCCTGCTCGGCGTTCAGCACCTCCTCGATGCGTACGAGCGCGCCGCTGGTGGCCTGGATCTGCTGGCCGAGGGTGGTGAGCACGGTCACCGGGCTGATCACGTCGCCCATGATCGCCAGGAACGCCACCAGGCCACCGATCGTGAACCGGCCCTCGAGGATCAGCCACGCCCCGAAGCCGAGGATTCCGAGCCGTAGCAGCGTGACGATCGTGTTCACCGACAGGCCGAACATCCCGCTGAACAGGTTGAGGCGGCGCTGTGACCGGAACAGCCGAGCCGCCTGGCGGCCGAAGCGGCGGCCTTCGTGCGCTTGGAGGCCGAACAGCTTCACCACCGGAATGGCGCCGTAGTTCTCGGCGGCGACGTTGAGGAGGCCGCTGTTCTCCTCCCTGACGTCGAGGCTGCGCTCGCGGGCACCCTTCGCCATCGCCGTGTAGACGAACGCGACCAGCGGGGCGCCTGCCAGCACCACCACCCCCAGCGGCAGGTTGATCGTGAGCATGATCACGGCCGCCACCACCAGCGTGAGCGTCTGGTAGATGCCCTGGCCGATGGTCTCGGCCAGACCCGACTGCACCGCCCCGACGTCGCTGAACAGCCGCGAGAGCACGTCGCCTTGCGGGTAGCGGCCGAACCACAGGTGGGGCAGGGTCTGGACCCGGTCGAACATCGCCTGACGGATGTCCCGGCCCACGGCTCCGCTCACCCACGATGTCAGGTAGGCCTGACGCAGGCCCGCCACCAGCGACACCATGAACGCGATCCCCAGAACCACCAGCAGCGTCACCACCTGGTCGAACTCCCCGCTGGGGATGGCGCTGTCGAACAGCCTCCGCGACACGAATGGGAAGGCGGCCGTGAACGCCAGGCTCGCGAGCATGTAGGCGAAGATCTCCAACTCCCGCAGCCAGTACGGGCGGAGGTAGCGCAGAGACGTGCGCAGGAACCGGCCGGTCTCGATCTCGGGTTCGCCGGCCGCGACCACCTTGCGCCAGGCCTGCTCCATCGCCGCGCTGCTGATGCCGAACAAGTCGCGGAACGTCGACTCGATGCCGTCTCGCGGCGCCTCCAGCATCTTGCGGAGCGCCTCCTCGCCTTCCCGATCGATCAGGAAGCGGACGTAGTCGACGGCCATCGCGCTGCGCAGTTCGCCCCCGGCCTGGTCGAAGGGCGGCAGCCGGGCCTCACGGAGCCGCGGGCGGGTGTCGGGGACCTCGGCGAGGTGCAGTCCATATCCCTCGACCAGCTCCTCGACCTCGGCGGCGGCAGGGAGCCCGGCGCCGAACAGCAGCGCCAATGCCCGGTGCGGATCCTCGGGCGGCGTCTCTGCGGTTGCCACCATCCATACCTCGCCGTGCTCGGCGTCGACGACGCTCCCCTCGGTCACGAGCCGCGCCGGGTCGTCGGGGTCCGGGAACGGATCGTCGAGGTAGATGACCGGTCGCGCCAGATCCGCTTCGCTGCCGAGGCCCCGCAACCGCCGGCGGGCGCGGCCGGCCCGGGCCGCCACCGGCCTGGCGGCCTTCTCCCCGGCCGTTCCGGGGCGATACCGGACCTCGATGTCGTCGCGGAGCAGCGACGTGAAGTTCTCAGCCATCGCCTGTAACCGCCTGGCCCCAGGTTCGTCCTGACGGGAGATGAGCGACGCCGCCGACCGCCTGCTCGACAAGCTGAAGGAGTTCGCCGCAGCCCTCGACGCCGAGGAGAGGGCGCTGCTGGCGGCGCTGCTCGCCCCCGGAGTGGCGTCCGCTCATGAGGAGGAGCCCGAGGTGGAGGGCTTTGCCTGGCGCCCGGGTGCGCTCCCGGACCACCTCGCCGACACGATCAGGAGCCGCGACCTCCGGGTCGAGGGGTGGTGACGGGCGGGCCATCTAGACGACCGGCATCGGCTGCTCGGCGGCGATCGCCATCCGGAGGCGGCGGCGGGCGCGGTGCAGCACGACCTTGGCGTTCCCTGGGGTGATGGCGAGGGCGGCGGCCAGCTCCCGCGGCCCGAACCCGAACCGGACGACGAGCGTCAGGGCCGTGGCGTCTCGCTGGGACAGCAGGGCCATACCGGTGCGCACCCGGGCGGCGAGGTCGGCGAGCTCGGCGAGGTCTTCCGGGGTCGGGTCGGCAGCGACCGGAGCGGGCGCATCGGGCGCATCGAGGCTGAGCGGCTGGAGCGTCCGCTTCCTGCGCAGCAGGTCGGCGGCGGCGTTGCGGGCGATCTGGAGCAGCCACGGCCGGAAGCGGGCCGGTTCGGCCAGGGTGTCGAGGCGCTGGAGAGCACGGACGAACGCTTCCTGCACCACGTCGCGGCGATCCTCGGGATCCGCCAGGCGGGCGGCGACGGCGGCGTGGACGGCACCCCGGTGGCGCGCGAAGAGGGCGCCGAACGCCTCATCGTCCCCCAGGCGCACGCTCGCCACCAGATCTGCGTCGTCCAGTTCGCGCCTCACCTGGCGGCCGATGCTAGGCGAGCGAACCGGGCGAGAGGCCCGTTCCCGAGCGAAGAGCCAGGGCCTGTGAGGCGTGGTGTCGAGCGGGGAACTCTATGGGGCGGTCGTGACCACGAACCCGTCGTAGGGCGCCAGCTCGAGCGACAGGATGCCGGGCGCTTGTCGGAGGTCGGTGACGGTGAATCCCCGGGGCCCGTCGCCGGTGAACCGCCGCACCGCCTCCCCTGCCAGGAAGCCCAGGTCGACGTCGAGCTGCTGCGTCTCGCCGGTGCCGTTGATCCCACCCACGTACCAGTCGTTGCCGCGGCGGCGGGCGATCACGGCGGCGGTGCCCGGCTCGCCCGCGACATAGCGGGTCTCGTGCCACGCCGTCGGCACCGCAGCCAGGAACTCCCGGACCTCGTCCGGTGCGCCCCGGTAGCCGGCGGCGGAGTCGGCGAAGTGTTGGAGAGAGGACTCGAACACCACCGCCAGCGCCAGCTCGTGCGCGTTGGTCGTCAGGTGGGGATGCACGTTGTCCGAGAACGTCACCGGGGTGTAGTCCATGGGACCGACGGCGTTACGGGTGAACGGCAGCACGGTGTTCAGCCACGGCGCCTCCTCCGGGTAGCCGGGCTCGAAGATGTACTGCTCGGCGCCCCGCACTCCCTCCATCGTCATCAGGTGCGGCCAGGTGCGCGTCCAGCCGCGGGGGTAGGTGCTGCCGTGGAAGTTGACGAGCAGCCGGTACTCGGCGGCGTCGCGGAGGATGTCGAGGTAGAGGCGGATGCCGTCCTGCTTGTCGCGATGGAAAAAGTCCACCTTGACGCCGGCGACGCCCCATTCGGCCAGCTGGGCCATCTCGGTCCGCCGCGTCTGCGGGTCGTGCATGCGATCGCGAGGCGCCTCGGTCACGTCGTTGTGAGGGCCGCCGGAGTTGTACCAGAGGAAGATCCCGACGCTGCGGCCGGCGGCGTACTCGACCAACTCGGGGATCGCTCCGGCCGGCATCTCCGTCCAGTTGGCATCCACCAGCGAGTACTCCCAGCCGAGCTCGGCGGCGAGATCGACGAAAGCCCGCAGTGTCTCCGGGTTGCGGGGGCTGGCCTGGTCGGACCACCAGCTCCAAGAAACCCGGCCGGGTTTCACCCATGAGGCGTCCGCAACCTGGCTGGATCGCGCCAGGTGGGTGACGAGGTTGGACTCGATCGCCACGCCGGGGCTGTCGCCGACGATGATCACCCGCCATGGCATGGTCCACGGCAGCCGCGAGCTCGGCTCTCTGTCGCCGAGGCCGTTGCCTTCGCCGGGCTGGGGGAGGGTGGCCCGGTACTCGAAATCCTGCACCGCTCGGTCCAACTGGAGGCCGAAGTACGTGTCGTCGAGGTCGGACTCCGTCAGTAACACCCAGTGCGGGCCGGTGGACATGAGCGCGGGGAGCGACCAGGCGGGAACCGGCGCAGACCGGCCGAGGGGCAGGCCGTTCGTGTGCAGCCCTTCGTATGCGGGCGTGAACCG
>CAYGCW010000075.1:0-9496 GCA_964348465.1 uncultured Acidimicrobiia bacterium
CAGCGGGTTGGCCTGCGAGTGGAGGGCATACACCCGGTCCAGGAACTCGATGTGGTCGGCGGCCCCGTGGTACACCGCTCCCGAGGCGTGCCCGTCCCGCCAGCAGGGCTCGTCGGCGGCGGCGAGCGCGGCCACCTGGTCGAGAACGGCTCGGTGGCCGTGGCCGCGGGCGGGCAACCGCTTGGTGGCCGGGGCGATCGCGCGGTGACGATGGATGAGCGACGCCAGCTCGCCGATCACCGTTTCGTACTCGCGGTCCAGACGGCGGCGCACCGGCCCGAAACGGCGCGCGGCCCGGTACAGCCGGTCGGCAATCGATGGCGGCAGTTTCCGCAATGGTCCTTGGGCAAGCCGCTTGACGTCCATGGGCCCCTCCGCGTTCGGGCGCCGAACGGTAGGCGCGCTCAGCGGGCGTTGAGCCTGCGGTAGATGCGGCGGGTCGCCTTGTAGATGTTCACGAACTCCCGGAAGGTCGCGTCGTAGAGGCCGCGATGCTGGGGATCGGGCTGGTACGTCCGCCGGATCGGCGTCGTGGCGGCGACGCCTCCCGGCGCCACCGCGCCCAGCGCGAGCCAGGCCAGCGCCGCTGCGCCCCGCAGGTTGACCGACTCCGGCTCGGCCGCCTGGCGGATCGGGCGGTCGAGCACGTCGGCGAAGATCTGACTCCACACGTCGGATCGGGCGCCGCCGCCGACGAACGTGAGCGGCTCCAGACGCCGTCCGCAGAACTTGTCGACGTGGCGGAGCAGCCAGCGGGTGTTGTGGGCGACGCCTTCGAACACGGCCCGCACCAAGTGGTTCGGCCCGGTGTCGAGCGACTGGTTGAAGAAGGCGGCCCGTACCGTGTGGTCTTCAACCGGCGTCCGCTCCCCGTAGAGCCACGGCGTGAAGATCACGCCTCCCGCTCCGGCCGGTGTATCGGCGGCGATCGCGTCCAGTCGCCGATACCGCTCTCCGCGCTCCTCGACAGCGGGGAGGACGAGCCCGGCCACGAAGTCGAGGCACACGCCGGCGGTCTCCTGTTCGTTGGCCACGAACCACTTGCCGGGGACCGGGGAGGGCAGCGACGCGATGTTGTGCAGCAAGTCGGTCTTCTTGAACGGGACCTGGGCGCTGACCCACGCCGAGGTGCCGACGTAGAGGTGGGCCTCGAAGTCGGCCACGCCGCCGGCTCCGACGCCGGCCGACTGGACGTCAGGCGTCCCGGCCACGACCGGCAGTCCGGCCGGCAGGCCCAGCTCCGCAGCGGGGCCGGGCAACAGAGGCCCGAGGACCGAGGTGGCCGGGACCAGCGGCGGCAGCCGACTCTCGGCGAGGCCGGCGAGGCGGAGCAGATCCGGGTCGTAACGGACGGCGTCGGGCCGCCGGTTGTCGGTCACCCAATGCAGAGCGATCGAGTCGTAGGTGGCAGCGGACCGCCCGGTCAGACGGAAGTTGAGGTAGTCCTTCGGCTCGAGGAAGGCCGTCGCTGCGTGGTACCGGCCGGGATCCGCGTCGCGCAGCCACAGGATGTGTGCGATCGGGTCCTTGCCGGTGCGGGCCGGAGCACCGCCGGTGAGCCGGAGCCAGGTGCGCAGCTTGCGGGGGTCGTAGCCCTGCACCCGGACCGGGCCTCCGATCAGCTCGGCGACGGCGTGCGCCCCCCGGCTGTCCATCCCGATGAGGGCGTTGCCGAGAGCCGCGCCTGCGGAGTCGATAGCGACCGTCCCCGACCACTGGGCGGTGCAGGCGACGGCCGTCACGGCGGCATCGGGCGCTCCGGCGAGGAGTCTGCGGGTAGCGGTCGTGATGGCGCGCCACCAGTCCTCGGGGTCCTGCTCGGCGCCTCCACCGGGTAGCAGGTGCAGCGTCACGGGCTCGAAGTCGGTGGCCCGCACCTCGCCGCTCGGCGCCACCAACCCGACCTTGGGCCCGGAGGTCCCCAGGTCGACGGCGAGCACGAAGCCGGAAGCGTTCACGTCGGCCGCGACGGTAGCTCCGGATCTCCACCGGGTTGCCCTGCGACCCTGGTCCGGTCCGACGATCGGACCCGCTCACTGGGTCTCGGGCCAGGCGCCGCGCCTAGGCGCCTGGCCCACCCTGCCGGCCGCCGGCCTCAGCGACCTCGGCGGCCTTTGGCCTTGGCGTGCGGCGGAGGACCCTTCTTGCCGCGCTCGGCGCCGGCCGTAGACAGTTCGCCGTCCTCTCCGTCATCCGCTCCATCGTCAGAAGTGGCCTTCTTGCCCGCGTCGGACTTGGCGACCTGACGCACGAGGTGCCCGCGCGGCCCACTCCACAGCTCCGGGTTCTCCTTCAGGGCATGCACGAACGACGAGACCACCTTGCCGTGATTGGTCGGCTCACCGATCTCGACGGCCAGGCACGGGTCCGGTACGGGATCCTCGGCGCAGTCCGCCAGCTCGTCTCCCTCGGATTCGGGGTCGAACACGTCGAAGTAGAGCGTGGCCAGGATCGGGTCGAAGAAGAACGACAACGTCGGGATCTCCTCCTCCGGGTCGAGATGACTCACCGCCGGCGCCGGCCCGGCGCTCGCAACCACCATCACCACGGCCAGCGCCAGCGCGGCCAGAATCCTCGTTCGCATCCTCGTGCTCCTCACGTCGGCTGTTCGGTAGGACAGTCGCAGCTGACCACGGAGCGTTACCAAGAAATCTGGTAACGCTGCCAGGGGCCGGGCGACTTGAATGGCGACATGGCAACAGATCCGGCGCTCGAGGCGCTGCGACGCTACAGCGAGGACTTCGAGGAGGCCACCCTGGACACCGAGGCACTGCTCACGCGCGCCCGAGCCAGGGAATCGACTCCGGCCCTCCGGCCGGGCAGGCGGCTGGCGCCCGCGTTGGCGCTGACCGCAGCGTTCTTCGTAGCCAACGTCGGGTTGGCGTTCGCCGCCAACGGATCGGCGCCCGGCGACACCCTCTACGCAGTCGACCGCGCCTACGAACGCATCGCCGGCGCGGTAGGGCTCGCCGACGAGTCGCCCGAAGAGCGCCTCGACGAAGCGGCGGTGGTCGCCGCCCGCGGCGAGCCACGCCGAGCCGTCATTCAAACGGGACGAGCGCTGCGGGCACTCGACGACGCTCCCGGCTTACCCGAGGCCATACTCGCGGTCGCCGAGGCCGAGGCCGAGTTGCGCGGCCCCGCCCCGGAGGGCGAGACCATCGGGATACCCGACGAGGTGCTGCGAACCGCAGTTGAAGACCTGATCGCAACTGCTCATGAGGTAGCCGACGCGGCCAAGGCCGGCACCGACCCGGCGGCCGCTGCGCGCCGGGTGCAGGAGAAGGCAGCCGAGGTCGCCGCCGCCGCCCGCGGCAAGCGGCCCGATCACGCCGGCAAGGACAACGCTCCCGGGCAAGGCGGCGAATCGGACCGACCCGGGAAGGGACGCGCCGGCGAATCGCCCGGCCGGTCCGGCCGGCCCTGACGCCCAACTGACGGCTGCCGCGGTAGGTTGCCGCCGCCATGCGCAGTAACCGCGGCACCTGGCCGCCCGATCCTGCCTTCGTGAGCCAAGCCGCGGAGGGCGACGAAAAGGCTCTCTCAGAGATACTCCGGCTCGCTCACCCCAAGCTGATCGGCTTCTACCGGGTGGCCGGCGCCGACGACCCCGAGGATCTCGCCGCCGACGTCCTCGTGTCGGTGATCACGCATCTCCCCCGGCTCCGCAAGGCGGCCGCGTTCGAGGGCTGGTTCTGGGCGATCGCCCGCGCCCGGTTCCGTACCTGGCTCCGCAAGCGGCGGAGGCCGGAGCGCCACGCCCCTCCGGGCCCGGCCCCGATTCAGCCACCCGAGGCTGCGGAGACGGCTGCCGAGCACGAACGGATCCGGGCCGCGCTCGAAACGTTGAGCGCCGACGAGCGGGCGTTGCTCTGGCTGCGCGAGGTGGAGGGCCTGGACTATGCGCAGATCGGCGGCCGGCTCGGGGCTGCGACCGGCACCGTGCGGGTGGCGGCGCACCGCGCCCGCCGCAAGCTCCGCAATGCCTACGGGGAAAGCTGACGACCCGCGCCCGAGCCGAGCCCGTCGACGGCAACCCCGAGGGCTTCCTGGCGGTGCTCGCATTCCTGAGCGTCCCGTTGCCGGCACTGTGGACGCTGCTGGCGGGCATCAACCTGCTGCATCGCCGGCAGCTGCGGCGGACTAGCACTCGTACGCCCGTCGCCCGGGGGCCGCGCGACGCGCCAACGCACCAGGGCTCATCGGCGCACCGCCGGCGGCAGGTTGGGCCCTTTGGCCCCTTGCATTCCCGACCCGCACCCACTACGAAGAGCGTCGGGCGTGGCTCCGCTGAGTTGTATCCTGCCAAGCGACGCGCAGGAGTGAGCACAGTGACCCGTGGCCAGCTGCTGGATCGTCCCGGAGAGGTCCGGGCAGAGGGCCGCCGCTGATGGCCGGATCCCGGCAGCGACGCTTCTTCAAGGCGGTGCAGTCCGGAGATGCCGCCGCAGTGAGGAAGGCGATCAGCGCCGGCCTCGATCCGAACACCACTGCCGGATCGGGACGCACCGGATTGATGATCGCAGCGCGCGGCGGGCATGTCGAAGTCGTGCGGGCCCTCCTCGAAGTAGGAGCCAGCGTCCTCGAGGCCGACGGCTCCGGCGATACTGCGCTGTGCTGGGCGGTGACGCCCAAGTACGTGTCGGTCGCCGGCCGCTGGCTGGACCGTTCGGGAATCGCGGCGTTGAACTGGCTCTTCTCGTCGTCGGAAACCGACGCGGAGAAAGAGGCGAAGACACCCGAGCAGGCCCGGGCTACCGCCGCAATCACCGAGGATCTGATCGCCGCCGGCGCGCTCGTGCGCGTACAGAACTCCTCCGGGCAGACCCCCCTCCAGCTCGCCGCCCGCACGGGGTGTACCGAAGCTGCCGAGAAGATCATCGCCGCCGGGGCGGATGTTCACACTGTGGACGCCACCGGAGCGTCGCCCATCACCGACGCTGCGGAGCGCAGCCATTGGGACATCGTGCGGAGCATCGTGATCCACAATCCAGATGCCGTGCCGAGGCAAACCGTCGGCGAAGTGCTCCAGAGGGCAGCCGCGCGCAACCGCGAGGAGATCGCCGGCATGCTGCTCGACGTGCTCCCGACGATCAGCGCCGAGCAGGCGATGCCGGTGGCCGCCTGGGCTGCGGCGGAGGGCCACGGCGGACTGCTGAGGCGGGTGCTCAAGATGAGGCCCGACCCGGAGGTTGCCGCTGCGGCCCTCCACGGCGGCGCAGCCACCGGCCACCGTGACATCGTGCAGACTGCGCTCGAGTTCGGAGCGTCGCCGGATGCGCGCACCGAGGACGGCACGACGATCCTGTCGGTGGCCCGGCCCGGCGCGCTCGACGACCTGCTGCGGGCGGGCGCCACCCCGGATCTCGTCGACGATCGCGGCTGGACGGCGCTCATGTACGCCGCAGGGCGGCAGGACGCTTGGGCGGTGGTGCGCCTGCTCGGCGCCGGGGCGTCCCCCACGGCGACGACCCCCGAAGGCGATTCGGTGCGCGACATCGCCGCGGCAGGCGCGTCAGCCGAGTCCGCCGGATTGCTCGAGAACTGGGATCGAAGCTGGATCGGCGATGTCCTGCGCAGGGCCGAAGAGCTCGCAGAGCGCGCCGCAGTTGCCCAACCCTCCGATGACACACGGGGAGTGCCGGTGCTGCTGGCCGCCGCCGAGCTGGGCCGCGTCGACATCATCAGTCGGCTCGTCGCCGGCGGAGCCGACCTCGAAGTTCGCGGCCCCAGCGGCGAGACGCCGTTGATGAGAGCTGCGCAGTGGGGCCAGGTGGAGGCGATGGCCGCGCTGCTGGACGGCGGCGCCGACCTGCTGGCGCGGTCGGATGGTGGAGAGACCGTGCTGATGTGGGCGGGTAGCGACGCCGCAGCCAAGTTGCTCATCCTGGCAGGCGCCGACCTGCAAGCTCGCGATGCGGCGGGCAGGACCGCCCTCATCGGGGCGATGAGCCGTGGCACCGGCGGCCCTGTGCCGATCATCGCGACTCCGGCGGCACGCGTCGGAGGCGACCCGGTCGGTGTTGCGAACGTGCTCCTGGCGGCGGGCGCGGACGTCAATGCCCAGGACCGGAACGGCCGCACCGCCATGGCGACGGCGCTCGACAACGACCGGAGGTTCCTGGGCGGGGCGGAGGTGCAACGCGCGATCGGGCTCCTCATCGACTACGGGGCCGACGTCGATGTGCCCGACGCCGCAGGGGTGACCCCCCTCATGCTGGCGTCCGGGCGCTGTGACGCCGACCTCCTGACGGCGCTCCTCGCCGCCGGGGCCGACTTCAGCCGAAGAAACGCCGACGGGAAGACCGCTCTCGACCTTGCCGCTCATTGCGGAAGCGAGGCCCCGAGGAAGGTGCTCGCCGCTGCCGCGCGGCCCGCGGGGGAGACGTCGTGACGACGATCGGCTATCAAGATGGCTGGGAGGTGACCGGACCGTGAAGAAAGCCCCGCTCCTCACCTCGATGGCCGCGCTGGTCGCCGCCGCGCTCCTGCCCGCGTGCGGAGGCGGCGCCACACCGACCACCGTCTCCCCAGCAGCGACACCGGTGCCGGAAGTGCCGGCCACGACGGTCGCGTCGTCGCCGGATACCGGCGGCGAGATGACGCCCGCCGAACTCGGCGATCGCATCGGCGAGATCTACGTGGAGGCCATCCGGGACGTCGTCGCGGCGCTCGACGACCGTCCCGACGGAGCGGCGGCCTTGCCGGCACTCCGCGAGCTCAAGGAGGGCTACGTCTTGCGGCTCGTCGACCTCGGCAGGCAGCGCGAAGCCCTGGACCCCGGAGAACGAGGCACCGTCGATGCGCGGATCGCCATGGGTCTGAGTGGCGTCCCCACCGACTTGTTCGACGAGTATCGAGAGATCCTGGCCCATTACGAAGCCGGGGACCGGGACGTGGCGGAGCTGATCGGCAGCTTCAACATCATCACGCAGTACGCGAACTTCGACCTGCTGGCCGAACAGGAGCCGGAAGAGGCGGCCCGCCTCCTCGGTGACTGACCGGCCACCTCCGCACCACCGATACGGACGGCCGTGAAGGGCTCGCCGCCGGTAGGGTCTGAGGGAGGCGACGACGAGGACACCCCGGCTCGAGACATGGGAGGCCACCGATGAGGCGCGCGAGATCCATCATGCTGCTGTCAGCAGTGCTTCTTCTCCTGGGGACCGCATTGGCGCCCGGCATCGCCACGGCGCGGACGATCGTGGTGCACCCGGGGGACGCGATTCAGGACGCCGTCGACGCGGCACGGCCGGGCGACACGATCGTCGTCAAGGACGGCGTGTATGCGGGCGTCAGCGGCGACGACTCCGTCGTCACGGTCACCACCGACGACCTCACGCTGATCGGAAGCCGCAACGCCGTGATCGACGCAGCCGGGTTCGAGTACGGGATCATGGTCGGCGAGGACGCACCCATCGGGCCCGGCGGGTGTCCGCCGTTGACCGTTCGCAACTTCCGCATCAAGGGCTTCACGATCCGCGATGCCGAGGACACGGGACTGCGTCTCGTCGGGGTGGACGGCTACCGGATCACCCACGGCGCGTACATCGACAACCACGAGTACGGCCCGTTCCCGGTCTGCTCGACGAATGGGCTGATCGCCCACAACTTCGCCACCGGACACGACGACGCCGCCATCTACGTCGGCAACGACGACGGGGTCGTCGTGCGCCACAACTGGGTGACCGGGAGCGCCATCGGCATCGAGGTCGAGAACACGGTCAACGCCGAGGTGCGCCACAACCGGCTGTGGGGCAACACGGCCGGGATCCTGGCCGTCGTGCTCCCCGGGCTGCCCATGCCGTTCACGTCGGACGTGTGGATCCACCACAACGTGATCACCGACAACGACCTGCCCAATCCCATCCCGGCCGGCGGGGGGGCGGTGGGCCTGAGCCCGACCGGGACCGGCATCCTCAACGTCGGCGGTGATCGGGTGCTCATCGAGCAGAACCGGATCACCGGGAACGACAGCTTCGGCGTAGCGCTGATCGGCAACCCGTTTTCCTTGTTCGACCCACGCATCGAGCCGTTCGTCGACGGAAACGAGGTACGCGACAACGTCATCACCGGAAACGGAGCCAGCCCCGATCCGCTGCGGGCCACCACTCCCGGCGTCGACATCGTTTTCGTGCCCGACGTGGTTGCTCCGGGCGGCGGACCGGTGATCCTCACGGACCCGGACCCCACGGACAACTGCTTCGCCGGCAACGTCTTCGGGACGGATTTCCCGCCGGGGATCACGGCGTTGTTCCCGTGCGCTGACTGACCCGCGGCGCCGCCGGTTCCCGCCGTTTCGGCGCGAAGGGGTGTATCAACGGGGATGTGCGCGGCGACAGAGGACGGTTGCGGGGATTGCTGGCCGGGGTGGCGGTGCTCCTCCTCGCCGCCTGTAGCGGCGAGGCCGGGCCGGAGGCCACGCCTATTGCTCCGGTCGACGGAAGCACGACGGCGGCCACCCCGCCGGCCTCTCCGTCCCCTCCGGCCACGACCGCGACGATCGCCGCACCGACGACCATGACGCCGACGACCACCGCTACGACGCCGCCGGCAACGACCACCACCACCACCGCCCCGCCCCGGATCTGGGACGGACTCGAGCGGCTCAACATCCTGCTGCTCGGGAGCGATGCCGGGGTGGGACGGACGGGGACCCGCACCGACACGGTCATCCTCGTGAGCATCGAGCCGCAGTCGGGTGACGTCGCGATGTTCTCGATCCCCCGCAACCTCACCGAAGCACCGTTGCCCGAGGGCATGGGCCTGTGGACCTGCGACTGCTTCCCCGACATCCTCGCCCACCTGTGGGCGAACGGCGAGTGGTATCCGGACGCGTTCCCCGGCCCGCAGGCCCCGCCCGTCAACGCGCTGAAGGCGGCGATCGGCCTGGTCTTCGACATGGACGTCCACTACTACGCCAAGGTGGACCTGGCCGGCTTCGTGGGCGTGATCGACGCCCTCGGCGGCGTCGCCATCGACGTGCCCAAGCGCATCGCCGACCCGGAGTATCCGCATGAGAGCGGCGGCACGGAGCGCGTGGTGATCGAAGCAGGCCCGCAGTACCTCGACGGCCATCTGGCGCTGGCGTATGCGCGCACTCGCCGCCAGTCGGGCGACTTCGCGCGGATGCACCGCCAGCGCTGCCTGCTCGGCTCACTCGTGGCCAACGGCGACCCCCAGGATCTGATTGCCCGCTTCGGCGAGATCGTGGCCGCCGTGGCCGCCCACGTCGAAACCGATATCCCGTTGGAGCGTCTCGGCGACCTGGTGGAGCTGCTGTCCCGGGTCGACATCGAGCGCGTGGCGACGCTCCGCATCACCCGCTACAACTATGCGGTCGAAGGACACGCCGGCTACCAGATCTACGACCTGGCCCGCATCCGCCGGGACGCCCGTACGTTGATGGCGAACCCCGCCGCCGTGCTCGACACCCAGGACGGCGCCGGCTTCGAGGCGACCTGCGGACTGTCGTTCGACTGAACCGGTCCCGCTC
>CAYGCW010000076.1:0-9439 GCA_964348465.1 uncultured Acidimicrobiia bacterium
TGTGCGACCAGTAGACGCCCTTCTCGAACAGGATCGTCGCCTTGGGCCGCTCGCCGCCACCGCCGGTGAGCAGCTCGGCGGCCTGGCGGATCTTGTCCGCCGGCACGCCGGTCTCCCGGGCGGCGCCTTCGAGCGAGAAGTCGTCGTGGGAGAACAGGTACTCGCGCAGCTCGTCGAAGGACAGCCCGAACAGCTTGCGCCGCCAGCCGCCCTCGGCGTCCAGCTCCGCCCGCGATGCGGTGTACTGCGAGACGAACTCGGAGTCCTCCCAGCCCTGGTCGATGATCTCGCGCACGATGGCGTTGTAGAGGCACGTGTCGGTGCCCGGGATGAGCTGGAGGTGGAGCCCACCCTTCGACTCGGCGTAGGCGGCGGTGAACGTCTTGCGGGGATCGACGTAGATGATCGTCGCTCCGCCCGGCACCTGCCATGTGGTGAACCGCACGGTCTTGGTCTCGTACGGGTCGGAGCCGGCGATGAACAGCACGTCGGCCGCCTTGTCGTCCTCGAACGACGACCCGAAGGCGTCGATGCCGCAGTCGGAGAGGCCGGGCACGTCGTCGCCCTCCGCCGGGGCGTGGTGGGGCGAGAAGTTCGGCGTGCCGATGTGCTCCAGCGCCAACCTCGACGCTGCGAAGGTGTTCTCGAAGAACTGGTACGAGTAGATCTTCATGCCCCACGCCAACTCGCCGTAGTTGTCGACGACGTGGCGGGAGAGGTTGGCCACCAGGTCGGTCGCCATCTCCCACGAGATCGGCACCAGGTCGCCCCGCACCCGCAGCAACGGGCGCACGTAGCGGTCGCCGGTGAGGTCACCGGGGTTGTAGAGCTTCTTCGCCAGCGCCCCACCCCGCACGCTGTGGGTGCCGCCGACGTTGACCGATTGGATGTCGCCGTCGGGGATCACGATCACGTTGTGGGGCTCGCCGTCGACGAGCGTCACCGTGTGCATGTTCTCGGACGGCCACTTGCCGGACAGCAGCGGCGTCGGAAAGTCGATGCCCAACGCGTTCTCGGCCGCCGCCGGGCCACCGGAGACGCCGAGCGGCCACGTGTACACCTTGTAGCCGCAGGCCACCGGGCAGTACTCACAGCAGATGATCGACTCGCGAGCGTCCGGGGGAGGGAGGGGGACGGAAGCTGGGGTGGCGATACGGTCGGTCATGCGGTACCTCCGACGAGCTCGGCACCTTCGAGGGTGTTGGTGAAGCCGTAGACGAGCCGGACGACGCCGGTGGCGTAGATGTCGTCACCGTCGATCTCCAGCAGCACCTGAGGCAGGTTCTGGGTGGCCTGGCCGAGCGTGACCTGGCCGTTGTGCACGAGGTCGAACGTCGAGAAGTGGCACGGGCACGGGCCCAGCACCCGGTGCTCCGCCACGTACTCGGTCAGTTCGCACCCCATGTGGGTGCAGATCCGGGAAAACGCCACGATGTCGTCGTCGGCACCGATGCCGCCGACGGCCGGCGTCCCCGCCTTGATGAGCACGTTGCCCTGTCCGACCAGCGGGTAGTCGAAATTGACGGGCACGTTCTCCTGAAGTCCCGAAAGGCTGCCGACCCTGGTCCTCGGGAACAGGGCGACCACGGCTGCGGGAGCCGCGGTGCCTTCGGGGCCGGCGTCGTCGTCGCGGTCGCGAGACGCGATCGAGATGGGCAACACCACCCCGACCGCCACGGCCGCACCCGATGCAACGCCGAGCAGTATGAACTCGCGTCGAGTGAACGGGGCCACAGGCAACTCCTCCGTTGTTGTCGGCTCGGCGCCAAGATAGGACATCCCGGCCTCGCTACCTTAGGGTCCAACGGACCTGGTGTTGGGCGCATTGGCCCCTACCGCGGTCCGTGGCGGACCTGCTGTCATGCGGGCCAATGCCCGCGGCCCCACCCGACGTCGACTCCCCTGCCCCCCACGAGGACGAGATCCAGATCTCCAATTTCGGATGGTGGGCGATCGGCGGCGCGCTGGGGACCGCGCTCACGGTCGCGGTGGCTTTCGCCATACTCATGGGCATCACCTCGCGGCCCGACTACACCAACCGGATCGAAGTCGACGAGGCCGCGGTCTCCGACCAAGGCGGGGAGGGCGTGGCGGCGATCACGCTCGCTGCCTCGGAGTTCGCGTTCGATCCCGCCGAGTTCACGGCACGCCCCGAGATCGAGATCACCATCGAGAACGTCGGACTGGTCATCCACAACTTCGTCGTGGAAGGAATCCCCGAGAGCGAGTTCGTGGTCGAGGCCGACCCCGGCGAAACCGGGTCCGCCACGCTCGAGGTGGAGCCGGGCTCGTACACCTTCTTCTGCTCCATCCCGGGGCACCGGGAAGCCGGCATGGCAGGTGAGATGGTGGTGGTCGGGGAGTAGGTGCTCCCCGACGTCCTGGCGGGCCGCACTCAGCTGCGAAAAGAACTCCCTCACCCGCGACGGGTCGTCGAAGAACGCCCATCGCTCGCTGTGCCACGCATCCTGTGGGTGGTCGGACCTGGGCATCCCTCCTCGGTCCCCTCTCGCTTGCGCGCCCAACCTCCTCGCACCGGGGATCTCGCTGCGGTGCCGTATGCTCCCCGGCCAGGAGGTCGTCGATTGGCGAAGCGAGGCCCCGGGCGCAGCCCGGCTGTGATCGGCTGGCGGGAGTGGCTCGCCCTCCCCGACCTGGGGATCGCCGCCATCAAGGCGAAGGTCGACACCGGGGCCCGCTCCTCTTCGCTGCACGCCTTCGGCATCGAGCAGATCGAACACGGCGGCGGCTCGTGGGTCCGATTCGGCGTGCACCCGTTGCAGCGGGACTGGAAGACCACCGCGCACGCCGAGCTGCCGCTGCACGAGATGCGAGTGGTGCGCAACCCCGGCGGGGGCGGGCGCGAGGAGCTGCGGCCGGTCGTGGTCACGGCGGTCGAGTTGATGGGTCAGCAGTTCGATGTGGAGCTGACGCTGACGAGTCGGGACCGGATGGGGTTCCGTATGCTGCTGGGTCGCAGCGCGGTGCGCGGTCGATTCGTGGTCGACCCGGGACGGTCGTACCTGGCGGGGCGGCCGCCCCGCCCGAGACCCCGCGAGGAAGGCGGTTGAGATGAAGATCGGGATCCTGTCCCGGCGAGCGTCGCTCTACTCGACGCGCCGGCTGGTGGAGGCCGCCAGGCAACGCGGCCACGAGCCACGCGTCATCGACTATCTGCGCTGCTACATGGACATCTCCCCGGGACGCCCTCACGTGCTGTTCCAGGGGCAGCAGCTCGTATTCGACGCCGTGATCCCGCGCATCGGCGCCACCTACACCTTCTACGGAACCGCGGTGGTCCGCCAGTTCGAGATGATGGGCGTGTTCTCCGTCGCCGAGTCGCAGGCGATCTCCCGCTCCCGCGACAAGCTGCGGTCGATGCAGCTCCTCGCCCGCTCGGGTGTCGGGCTGCCGATCACCAGCTTCGCCCATTCGACCAAGGACATCGACGGCGTGATCGGGACCGTCGGCGGGGCGCCGCTCGTCGTCAAGCTGCTCGAGGGCACCCAGGGCGTGGGGGTGGTCCTGGCCGAGACCAAGAAGGCCGCGGAATCCGTCATCGCCGCGTTCCGCGAGCTCGATGCCAACATCCTCGTGCAGCAGTTCATCAAGGAGGCAGGAGGCAACGACATCCGCGCCCTGGTGGTGGGCGGCCGGGTCGTCGCCGCGATGGAGCGCCAGGCCGCACCCGGCGAGTTTCGGTCGAACCTGCACCGGGGCGGCACCGCCGTCCCGATCAAACTGGCCCCCGGAGAGCGGGCCGCCGCCGTCAAGGCCGCCAAGACGATGGGGCTCGGGGTCGCCGGCGTCGACATGCTCCGATCCAGCGCGGGGCCGCTGGTCATCGAGGTGAACTCGTCGCCCGGGCTGGAGGGGATCGAGACCTCGACCGGCATCGACGTGGCCGGCAAGATCGTCGAGTACATCGAGACCAACACCCAGCCGAAGAAGCGCCGTGCCCAGTCCGGCGCCTGAACACCGCAACAGTCCGGTGACGGTGGCGGGCGTCGCCATCTCTCCGGGCCGGCGCCGCCGTTTCGAGATCCCGGTCGCTCGCCTCGCCACCGGCACCGCGATGTCGATGCCGGTGACGGTGGTCAACGGGCGCCGGTCCGGGCCCCGGATCTGGGTGAGCGCAGCCATCCACGGGGACGAGCTGAACGGCGTCGAGATCGTGCGCCGGGTGGTGCGCCACGTGCAACCCGCGACGTTGCGCGGCACGCTGATCGCCGTGCCGGTCGTCAACGTGTTCGGCTTCGTCACCGAGTCGCGCTACCTGCCGGACCGGCGCGACCTCAACCGCTCGTTCCCCGGCTCCCGCCGCGGGTCGCTGGCGTCCCGGCTCGCCCACCTCTTCATGGACAGCGTGGTCGACCACTGCTCGTGGGGCATAGACCTCCACACCGGCTCCAACCACAGGGACAACCACCCCCAGATCCGCGCCGACCTCCGCGACGAGGAGACCAGGTCCAGGGCCTGTGCCTTCGGGGCGCCGCTGATCGTGCACTCGTCGCTGCGGGACGGCTCCCTGCGGGAGGCGGCAGGGGCGCGCGGAATCAGAGTGCTGCTCTACGAGGCAGGGGAGGCCCACCGGTTCTCGCCCGACGCCATCCGCATCGGCACCGCCGGGGTACTGCGCGTCATGGCTGCCCTGGGCATGGTCGAGCCGGACCCTGCCGAGAACCCGCCGGAGCCGGTCGAGATCGTCCGCACCTCATGGGTCAGGGCCCGCCGCTCCGGCATCGTTCTCCTGGAGGCCGAGCTCGGGGCCGCGGTGGAGAAGGGCGACGTGCTCGGCACCATCTCCGACGCCAGCAACGGGCGGTACGCGACCGTGCGGGCGCCGTCCTCGGGGGTGGTCATCGGCATCAACCGGCTGCCGCTGGTGAGCCGCGGCGACGCCCTCGTCCACCTGGGCTCCACCGAGCCGGCCGACGGTCAGACGTCGTAGGTCACCCGCTTGCGCAGCCGCACGACGGGCCGGCCGTACGTCCGCCACTGCTCGGGCTGCGACTGCGGCGGGGGCGAGAACCCGAGCTTGCGGTGGAACGCCATCGCCCGTTCGTTGCCCTCCTCGACGACGGCCTCGAGCCAGACGGCGTCCCAGGTGCGAGCCTGGCGCTCGAAGCGGCGGTACAGGTCGCTGGCGACGCGCGACTTGCGATGGTCGGGATGCACCGCGACGAGGTGGACGAACGCCACGTCCGGGTCCTGATCGGAGCGAAACCCGAGCAGGAACCCGATGAGGCCGTCCGCTCCATCCTCGGCCGCGTAGCCACCGAGGTGGTGGAAGAACACCGGGTCGAGGCGCCCGGCCTCGCGTTCGTCGACGGCGTCGACGAGACGCTCGGCGGCTGGGTAGTCGGCCCCGCGCAGCGGGCGAATCTCCATGGGGTCCTCCGTGGTGCCCCGCAACCAGAGTCCCCCAACTGTACCTTCGTGCGGCCGGCTCGGGAAGGGTCAGGGCGCGGCGGCCCGGGCGGCGGCTATCACTTGCAGCGCCTCCTCTACGCCCCGCCAGCCCAAGGTGGCGGTCTTGCGGTCCTCGAGATCCTTGTAGACGCGGAAGAAGTGGTCCATCTCGGCGAGCAAGTGCGCGGGCACCTCGTCGAGCGACCTGACCTTGCCCCACACGGGCTCGCCGGTGGGCACGCCGAGCACCTTGTGGTCCGGACGGCCTTGATCCTCCATCAGGAACAGCCCGATGGGCCTGATGCGGATACGGCAACCGGGGAAGGTGGGCTCGGAGGTGAGCGCCATGGCGTCCAGGGCGTCACCATCCTCCGCCAGGGTCCCGGGTATGTAGCCGTAGTCCGCCGGGTAGCGAGTCGCCGTGAAGAGCATCCGGTCGAGGAAGATCTCGCCGGTGGCGGGGTCGACCTCGTACTTGTTGCGGCTGCCCTTGGGAATCTCGACGACCATCGTCACCCGGTCCATGGCCGGAAGGCTAGATCCTCCCCTTAGCATCGTCGGGGTGGTGGGCGATGAGGCGCGCCGGCGCTGGAACCGCAGGTACCGGAACGAGGACGCGCCTGCGGCGCCGTCCCCCTTCCTGGCGACCGTCGAGCCACACCTGCCGACCGGCGGCCGGGCACTCGACGTGGCGGGGGGAGCAGGACGCCACGCCGTGTGGCTGGCAGCGCGCGGCTTCGCGGTGACGCTGGTCGACGTGTCCGACGAGGCGATCGCGCTCGCCGTTGCTGCGGCGGCGCGGGCCGGGGTGACGATCGAAGCGATGGAGCTGGACCTGGAACACGACCCGTTGCCGCCGGGACCTTGGGACGTGGTGCTCTGCTTCCACTACCTGCAGCGCGACCTGTTCCCGGCGATGCGAGCGAGTCTGGCCCCGGGCGGCATGCTGGCGTTCGCGATCGCGACGGTGCGGAATCTGGAGCGTCACCCGCGCCCGCCTGGCGCGTATCTCCTGGCGGAAGGCGAGGCGCCGGACCTGGTCGGTGCCCTGGAGCTGGTCCACTACGAGGAGGGCTGGCTCGACGAAGGCCGCCACGAGGCCCGCGTCATCGCCAGGCGCGCCGCCTGAGCGGCCCGCTCAGCGCGGCTCGCCGAGCGCCTCGGCCAGCGCCTCGACTCGCGCCCGCAACTCGGCGACCTCGACGCGCAACGCGGCCACCTCGCCTGCCAGACCGTCGCCAGGGTCGGAGGGGGCGGCCCCTGCGGCGGCGGGCTCCGCCGGCGCCGGCTCCGGCCGCCCGTCGGCGGCCAGCAGGTGCCGCCACCGGGACTCCTTCTCGCCGGGAGCGCGGTCCAGCACCTCCACCAGGGGTGGCTCGCGGCGGGCGAGGTCCTCGAGCGCCAGGGTCACCTCGGCGAGGCTCCCGAACTCGTGGTACCGGCCGGTGCGGCTCCGCAGCTCGCCGGCGGTCTGGTCGCCGCGCAGCAGCAGCACCGCCAGGAGCGCGCCGGCGGGGCCCTCGACGCCGATGGCTTCGTCGAGCACGTGGCGGTACTTCACGGCCCGCTGTCCGGGCGCATGGACGGCGCGCACCAGCCGCCGGTCCCTGAGGCCGTTCACGGCAGCGATCACCTCGCCGTCGTGGAGCGACATCACCGGGTCGCGACTGGTGCTCTGGTTGCAGGCGGCCTTGAGGGCGTTCTGCGTCAGCGGGTAGTAGTCGGGGGTGGTCATCTGTTTCTCGACGAGGCACCCCAGCACCCGAATCTCCTCGGCGGTCAGGTTCATGGGTTCGGCATCCTACGCCCCGGGTGCTAGGTGCCGGCGCGGAGGCGGCGGCTCACCGACGCCAGCACCCTCATCGTCCCGGCCGCGTTTCGCTTCGACACGAGGGCCGACAGCGGCGCCAGCACCACGTGGCGGAGGCCGGCCTCGCCGAGCGCCCGCACCGCGGCGACGATCCGCTCCGGGCCGCCCCAGATCACGCCTTCCTCCAGAATGTCGACGGGGACCTGGGCGATCAGCTCCTCCATCTCGTCCCGGCCGTAGCGGGTCGGCACGAAGTCGACCATGCCGCGGAAGCCTGCGCCGAGCGGGTGCGTGAGGCCGAACCGGCGCCAGACCTCGTCGGACGCGAGCAGGGCGCCGAACCGGACCGGCTTCGTGGCCAGGAGCTCCCTGGCCTCGGCGTCGGTGCCGGCCCCGACGAAGAACGTCTGCATCGCCGGGACGATCGCGCTCGGATCACGCCCGGCGCCGGTGGCGGAGTCCTGGATGACGGCGAGCTTGGCGGCGTACTCCTCGGGCGTCATCGGCAGCGTCGGGTACCAGCCGTCGCCGTAGCGGCCCGTCAACCGCAGCATGCGCGGCCCGTGCGCCGCGACCCAGATCTCCGGCTCCCGCCCCCGGGCCGGCTGGAGGTCCATCAGGGCGCCGTCGAGCCGGAAGTGCTCGCCCTCGAAATCGACCGGCCCGCGGCTGTCGAGACAGAGCCGGACGACCTGCACCGCCTCCTCGAACACCGACACCGGCCTCGAGAAGTCGAGGCCATACGGCTCGATGTTCTCCCGCTCCCCGGCGCCGAGACCGAGGATCGGCCGGGTGCGGGTCATGTGGCTGAGGGTCAGGAACGTCTGGGCGATCAGCGCCGGATGCCGGCGGATCGGCTCGGTGACGCCAACCCCGAGCCGGACCTTGCCGACCCGGCGGGAGAGGTAGCCGAGCAGCACCTGGTAGTCGTAGTACTCGTCGGGGCTGGTGCCCGGCTGCGCCACCCACGTGAAATCCTTCGTCCACAGTGACTGGGGCAGAAACCCGATGAAGTGGTCGACGGTCCACACCGAGTCGAGGCGCAGCGCCCGGGCGACGGCGGTCATCGCCCGCACCCGGCCGAGCGGCGGCTGGGTGCCGACGCCGATGCCCACGGCGATCTTCGGAGCGGTCATGCGCAGGGAGGGTATCCGGACGGGCCCGGGAATGACTGCGAGCCGGCGATGTTGCACCTGCCGTGGATGACGTCAACCGGCACCGCGAGCACAAGGACGAGTTCTTCCGCCACTCGCCCCAATCGCCGCTGCCCCACCACCGGCGGCACGATTTCGCGGGCCTTGCGTACTACCCGCCCGACGAGTCCCTGGTGTTCACGATGCCGGTCGACGCGCAAGTCGAAGGCGAGCTGACCGTGCAGACCAGCGACGGGCAGCAGCGCACCTACCGCCGGGCGGGGCGGGTCCGGTTCGAGGTGGACGGCGAGCCGGCGGAGCTGACTCTGTACACCACGGGCCACCCGGGGTACTTCGTGCCGTTCCGTGACGCCACTTCGGGCAGCGAGACCTACGGCGCCGGCCGCTACCTCGACCTCGAGCCCAACGAGGACGGCACCGTCACCGTCGACTTCAACTACGCCTACAACCCCTTCTGCGCCTACGACGACGCCTACTCGTGCCCGCTGCCACCGGTCGAAAACTGGCTGCGAGTGCCGATTCGAGCCGGGGAGAAGGACTTCGGCTGAACCGGCCGGCTCGGGTCGCCGGCCCGTGGCTACGGGCTCATCTCGTAGGCGTCGCGCAGGGCGTGCACGTGGTTCGTCCACACCCGGTCGGTGCGCTCCACGTCGTCGGCGGGCCGCCGCACCATGCGCAGGCAGAACTCGGCCTGCTCCTTGGAGGTCCCCGGCTTGCCGTGGAGCTGGGTGGCGAACCGCGAGAAGTCGCGCACGAACACGTCGAAGACCTGGTCGATCAGGTCGGGCTCGATCCCGTAGATCTCGGCGTTCTCCATGAACAGCTGGCCGTACACGACGAGCGTGAAGATCTCGCCCAGCGCCAGCAGGAAGTCGGTGTCCCTGGTCTGCGCCTCGTCGGGAGTCGCCTGAATCAGCATGTCCTTGAGCACGTCGACCTGGTCTCGGAAGATGCCGACGTTCGCCAGGTCGTGACGGGCGAACACCTCCCCACAATCGTGAAAAAGGATCTTGGAGAGGCCCCTCGTCGGTCCCTGGTCGAACAGGAAGTCGTCGTTGGCGGC
>CAYGCW010000077.1:0-3037 GCA_964348465.1 uncultured Acidimicrobiia bacterium
GGCATCGGCAGCGCTGGCGCCAGTTCTCGCTGCGGCCCGAATCCCACTCCCTGCCGGTGCTGTACTGCACCGCAGTCGGGATCGACCCGCCGGCGCCCGGCCAGGACTTCTGGCTGGAGCGAAACCCGTACACCCTCGGCCTGGTGGAAGGCGTTGCCGCGGTGTACGAGCAGGTGCACAACCTGATCTGACGGCCGCCCGGCGTCGGCGGCGGCCCCTGCTAGCGTCCGCCCGGATGCGTATCACGACTGCGATGCTCGCCGACGCCGCGCAGGTCCAGGGCGGCAAGCTCTTCGTCCTCGGAGGCGGGTTCGACACGATCACCGCGCGGTCGCTGCCCGCCATGCACCGCAACCTGGCCGTGGTGCTGGTGGCCCTGATCGGGCCCGAGGAACGCCACCGGGACCTCCCGATCGCGATCCGGCTCATCGACGAGGACGGCCAGGCACTCGGCGTCGAGGCCAGCGGCACGCTGCGCGTCGGGGCCCCTCCCAACCTGCCGCCCGGCGCTTCGAGCACCGTGCCGATGGTCAGCCCGTTCCACAACCTCCAGTTTCCCGAAGCGAAGGGCTACGTCTTCCAGGTGCTCCACGACGGCTCCGAATTGGCCCGGCTGCCGTTCCGCGTCGTCGTCGCCGGCTGACATGTCGATCCCCGAGCGGCCCCGCCGCGTGCGGGCCGCCGACGTCTTCACCGTTCCCAATCTCGTTTCGATCGCCCGCCTCGCCCTGATCCCGCTGCTCCTCTGGCTGCTGCTGGCGCGGGACGATCCCGTGGCGGCCGGCTGGCTGCTCGGGCTGATCGGCGCCACCGACTGGGTTGACGGCTGGCTGGCCCGCCGGCTCGGGCAGGTGACGGAGCTGGGCAAGTTCCTCGACCCGCTGGCGGACCGGTTCGCCGTGGCGGCGGGTCTCATCGGCGGCATGATCGCCGGGGTGCTCCCGGCGTGGTTCGCGCTGGCGATCCTCGCCAGGGAGGCGGCGATCTCGCTCGGAGCAGTCTGGCTGGGATGGCGGGCTCGCGCCAAGCTGGCGGTTCGCCGTCTCGGCAAGATCGCCACGTTGCTGGTCTACGCCTCGGTGGCGTGGTTGTTCATCGGCAGGGGCGGGGACGTGCAGTGGGTCGAGTGGCTGGGGTGGATCGCCGGCGTGCCGGGCCTCGTGGTGTACTACTACGTCGGGCTCCAGTACCTCGGGGACCTGCGAGCCGTCGTGGCAGATCGCCCGTGACGGGAAGTATCCTCGCGGCCTAGTCGAGCCAGGAGCCAGCGCGACGATGGAGGTACGCGAAGACCGGCGCTACACCGAGGACCACGAGTGGGCAAAGGTCGAGAACGGCCGGGTCCGCGTCGGCATCTCCGACTACGCCCAGGACCAGCTGGGGGACGTGGTGTTCGTGGAGCTGCCGGAGGTCGGCACCGAGTTCGAGGCCGGCCAGACATTGGCGACGGTGGAGTCCACCAAGTCGGTCGCCGACGTGTATGCGCCGCTCGGCGGTACGGTCGCCGAGGTCAACGAGCGGCTCGTCTCCGAGCCCGAGTTGGTCAACCAGGACCCGTACGGCGACGGCTGGTTCGTGGCGCTGGACGCAGCCGACACCGGAGCGCTGGACGCCCTCCTGGACGCCGCCGCCTACCGCTCGCAAACCGAGGAGTGATCCCGCTCGCGGGCTGCACCTGAAGTCGAGGTCGAAGGGGGGCACCGCTACGATGACGGCGATGGACGACTCTCAGCCACCGCCCGCGGCGCGCGACCACGAGCCCACGATCTCGTACGTGCCGCCGGAGTCGCTGCAGCCCGGGTCCAGCTCGGGTGCCCGCATCCGCGGGGCGTTCACCTGGGCGCTCGTCGTCGACAAGGGGCCGCGCGCCGGGATGGCCTACGTGCTGCCGCCGGGTGTCACCACCGTCGGGCGCGACCCCGACTGCGACATCTTCCTCGACGACATCACGGTGTCCCGAGAGCACGGCCAGTTCGAGGTCGAGGACGACCGCCTGGTGGTGGTCGACCACGGCTCGACCAACGGCACCTACGTCAACTGGGCCCGCAGCGAGCGAGCCGAGCTGAGCCCGGGCGATGAGGTGATGATCGGCAAGTACCACCTCGTGGTGGCACGCGGCGATGGCTGACCCGCGCGTCCACACGATCGGCGAGGCCATCAACCTGCTCCGGGAGGAGTTCCCGGACGTCACCGTCTCCAAGCTGCGGTTCCTCGAGGGCCAAGGCCTGATCGACCCCGGCCGGAGCCCCTCGGGGTACCGGGAGTTCGCCGATGCCGATCTGGAGCGCATCCGCTACATCCTCCGCCAGCAGCGCGACCACTATCTGCCGCTGAAGGTGATCAAGTCGAAGCTGACGGCGTGGGAGCGTGGCGAGGAGCCCACGGTGGAGCCGGCGGGCGGATCGCCGCCCGACGCGTACTTCTCGGTGTCGGCGGTGTCGATGGGCGAGGACGAGCTGGCCAGGGCCACCGGCCTGACCCGCGCCCAGGTGGGGGCCCTGGTGGAGCACGGCGTTCTCGAGCCGGACCGGTCGGCGAACGGCAAGCCCGAGTTCCAGGACGACGACCTCGCCGTCGCCCGCTCCGCCCACCGGCTCCTGGCCCTCGGCCTCGAGGCCCGCCACCTGCGGGCGTTCCGGCTCGCCGCCCAACGCGAGATCGACCTGTTTCAGGGGCTGGCGGGCCCGCTGGTCCGCCACCCCAACCGGGAGAACCGCCGCCGGGCCGCCGAGATCCTGTCCGACGCCGCCCAGGCGGGCCGCGACCTCCAGGAGGCCATGGTGCGGGCCTCCCTCCGCAGGCTGCTGGAGAGCTGACTTGGCGGCCCGGGTCGCCGCCGCGGCTGCCGTGGCATGGCTGGTGGCCGCCACGCCGGCTGCCGCATCGGTGCCACCAGCGGCTTTCCCGCCGCCCGCGCCGCCGCCGCCGCTCAGCGCGGCAGCCTGGCTCGTACACGACGCCACCGCCGGCGTGACCCTGGCGGCTCGTAATCCGGCCGAGGTCCGTCCGATGGCATCGGTGACGAAGATCATGTCCG
>CAYGCW010000077.1:3047-6687 GCA_964348465.1 uncultured Acidimicrobiia bacterium
CGGCGGTGGTCGCCAGGGAGCACGCCGGGCTCGACGCCATCGTCGTCGTGTCCGACGACGCGGCCGGCACCGGTGAGGCGGAGATCGGGTTGGCGGCGGGCGAGGAGTGGACGATGCGAGACCTGCTCGGCGCCATCCTCGTGCGGTCGGGCAACGACGCCGCCGTGGCCATCGCCGAGCACGTCGGCGGCTCCGTGGAGGGGTTCGCGGCGTTGATGAACGCCAAAGCCGCCGAGCTGGGCATGGCCGCCACCAGCTTCACCAACCCCCATGGCCTCGACGAAGACGGGCACCACACCAGTGCCGACGACCTGCTGACGCTGGCCGAGGTCTTCCTGGACGATCCCGTGCTCGCCCGGTTCGTCCGCACCCGGGTCATCCGCTTCCGTCCCGACCCGGAAGGCAACGCCCGCCGGGCCGTCAACACCAACCTGCTTCTCGGTGCGTATCCCGGTGTCGCGGGCGTCAAGACGGGCTTCACGGGCAAGGCCGGTCGGGTGCTGGTGGCCACCGCCACCCAGGGCGGCCGGACGCTGATCACGGTGGTGATGGGCTCCGAGGACCACTTCGCCGACACCCGCCTGCTCATGGAGTACGGCTTCGGTGCGTACGGACCGGACGTGCTGGTCCGGGCTGCGGCGCTCTCCGAGCAGGGGGGCGGCGGAGTGGCGGCCCCGGAGCTGGTCCCGCCATGGCTGCGAGTGCGCCTCGCGGGAGCCCCCGCGCTCGACGGCGGGGGATGGGCGCTGAGCCCGCGGGGGTTCACGCCCGCCGAACGGGAGCTGCGCGAGAGCCTCGAAGAGCTGCTGCCGGAGTTCCTGGAACCGGCGGCGCCATGACGGCCGAGGTGACCGAGGTCGTCTCCGAGGCGACGATCCAGGAACGGGTCGCTGAGCTGGGCGCAGAGCTGACGGTGGCGTACGAGGGCCGCGACCCGGTGCTGGTCGGGATCCTCCACGGCTCGTTGTTCTTCCTCACCGACCTGATGCGCCGCCTGTCGCCGCGAGCCGAGGTCGACTTCATGGCCCTGACGCGCTTCGGGGAGGAGGGCCGGGTCTCGATCGCCATGGACACCGCGACCTCGCTCGCAGGCCGGCACGTGATCATCGTCGGTGACGCTGCGGAAGCTCTTCGAAGCTCGCGACGTGGCCAGCTTGGCGGCGGTCACCTTGCTCGACAAGGCGGCCCGCCGCATCGTCGACGTGCCGCTCGAGTACCGCGGCTTCGAGGTGGGCGACGAGTTCCTGCTCGGCTACGGCCTCGACTGGGAGGGCAAATACCGCAACCTGCGGTCGCTGTGGGCGGTGCTGGACATGAACTCGTTCCGCGACGCGCCGGAGGCGCTGGCGGAGCGGGTGTTCGGCGGCACCGGTGATAGTCTGTTCGCATGAGCGACCCGATCCCTCTGGAGCTCGTCGGGGTGCGCATCGAGCTGCCTTCGAACCAGCCGATCGTGCTGTTGCGCGAGGTCGGCGGCACCCGCTACCTGCCGATCTGGATCGGGGCGATGGAGGCCACCGCCATCGCCTTCGCTCACGAGGGCGTAGAGGTGGAGCGGCCGCTGACCCACGATCTGCTGCGCACCGTTGCGGAGCAACTCGGCGCCAGCGTCGACCGCGTCGTCGTGACGGAACTGAAGGACGGCGTCTTCTATGCCGATCTGTCGTTCACCCGCGGCGACGAGACCATCCATGTGTCGTCGCGGCCCTCCGACGCCATCGCCCTCGCCACCAAGGTGAAGGCGCCGCTGTTCGCGGTCGCCGAAGTGCTCGAAGAGGCGGGAGTGGAGATCCGTGACGAGGACGAGGAGGAAGAGGTCGCCCGGTTTCGGGAGTTCCTCGACGAGATCGACCCGGAAGACTTCGCCGCCCCGCCCTCATGACGCAGACCCGCCGGCTGCAGGCGGGCGTCGCCATTCTCGTCCTGATCACGTTCGTCGGAGCCGTCGGCTACATGATCGTCGAGGATCTCGACGCCATCGACGCCTTCTACACCGTGGTGATCACGATCTCCACGGTGGGGTTCACCGAACCGCCCGGCGGGTTCACGACCGCCGGCAAGGCGTTCACGGTGTTCGTCATCCTGGCCGGGGTCGGATCCGCCCTCTACACTGCCAGCGCCGGGATCGAGCTCGGGGTGGAGGCGTTCCTCGGCGGCCAGCGGCAGCGGAGACGCATGGAGAAGCAGATCGCCGGGCTCGACGGCCACATCATCGTCTGCGGGTTCGGACGCGTCGGCCGCAACGTCTGGCAGCGGCTCGAATCGGCCGCCGAGCAGCCGGCCACCCTCGTCATCGAGAGCGACCCCGACCGGGTGGAGGTCGCCCGCGAGCAGGGCGCCCTGGTCGTGGAAGGCGATGCCACCCGCGACGAGGTGCTGGAGGCGGCAGGGATCGCCAGAGCCCGCACGATCATCGCGTCGGTCCGCCATGACGCCGACAATCTGGTGATCGTCCTGTCGGCGCGCAGCAAGCGCAAGGATCTGCTGATCATCGCCCGCGCCAGCGAGGCCGAGTCGGAACGCAAGCTGCTTCTGGCCGGCGCCGACCGGGTCGTGGCTCCGCAGGTGGTGGGGGCGCTGCGGCTGGCTTCGATGGCGGTGCAGCCCGACGTCGCCGACTTCATCGACCTGATGGTGGAGGGCAGGGTGGTCGAGTTCCGGGTCGAGCAGTTCGTGGTCGCCAACAGCTCGCCTGCGGTCGGGTCCACGCTCGCCCAGAGCCAGATCCGCACGCAGACCGGGACGCTGGTTCTCGCCGTCCAGGAGGGCGGCCGCCTGGCGCTCAACCCCGGCTCCGACTTCGTCATCAAGCCCGGCCAGATCCTCTACGGGATCGGCACCCAGGAGCAGGTGGATCGCCTCCGCACCGTCCTCTGCGAGGCGGACTGAGCCGCACGCCCGGCGCGTAAGGGACTTCGCCCCTTCCCGAAGGGCAGCCCGACGGCCACACTCGAAAGACACCCTCGCGGAGGTTGCGCGTGCCGTACCGGACGATCATCGAGCCGTTCCAGATCCACAGCGTCCAGGAGATCAGCTTCACCACCGAGGGAGAGCGGCGCGCCGCTCTCGAACGCACCGGACACAACCTGTTCGGATTGCACGCCGACGAGGTGATCATCGACCTGCTCACCGACTCGGGGACCGGGGCGATGTCGGCGCGGCAGTGGGCCCGGCATCCTGTTCTCGATGATGGTGCGCCCCGGCGACGTGGTGCCCAACAACACCCATTTCGACACCACGCGGGCCAACGTCGAGTATGCCGGTGCCGAGGCCCGGGACGTGCTCATCCCGGAGGGCGGGGTGCCGGCCGTGGAGCATCCCTTCAAGGGCAACATGGATCTCGACGCGCTCGAGCGCACCCTGGCGGGGCCGGACGGGAGCCGGGTGCCGCTGGTGATGGTCACCGTCACCAACAACTCCGGCGGCGGACAGCCCGTGTCGCTCGCCAACCTGCGCGGGGTTCGGGAGCTGTGCGACCGGTTCGGCGTGCCCTTCTTCCTCGACGCCTGCCGGTTCGCGGAGAATGCCTGGTTCATCAGGGAGCGGGAGCCCGGCTACGCCGACCACAGCCCGCGTCGCATCGCTCGCGAGATGTTCTCGCTGGCCGACGGCTGCACCTTCTCGGCGAAGAAGGACGGGC
>CAYGCW010000077.1:6697-6991 GCA_964348465.1 uncultured Acidimicrobiia bacterium
ATCGGAGGCTTCCTCGCCCTCAACGACGCGGAGGTGGCCGCCCGCTGCCGCAACCTGCTGATTCTCACGGAAGGCTTCCCGACCTACGGGGGACTGGCGGGCCGGGATCTCGAGGCCGTCGCCCAGGGCTTGGACGAGGTTCTCGACGAGAACTATCTCCGCTACCGGGCGCGCTCGACGTGGTACCTGGCGAACAAGGCGATGGCGGCCGGCGTCCCGATCGTGCAGCCGCCCGGCGGGCACGCGGTCTACCTGGACGCCAAACCACTGCTGCCCCACATCCCGCCCACGGAG
>CAYGCW010000077.1:7078-9373 GCA_964348465.1 uncultured Acidimicrobiia bacterium
CGATGGAATTGGTGCGCCTGGCGGTGCCGCGCCGCACCTACACCCAGAGCCACATCGACTACGTCGGCGAGGTGATCATCTCCGCCGCCGAGCGGGCCGCCGACTTGCGCGGCTACCGGATGGTCGAGCAGGCCCCCTGGCTCCGTCACTTCACGGCGCGTTTCGAGCCCCTGTGAACGCGGTGCCGGTCGAGCTCTCCACAGGCCGCCGGCGGTTATCCCCAGGCGCCACGGGTCCTCCCCACGGTTATCCACAATCGGTTGTTGACAACTCGGGCGCGGGTGGGTAGGTTCACCCGGCCAACGCAGAATTACGCCGATCGGATTACGACGGTGTAAGCTGTCCGGGAAGAGGAGGGTTTTCTGTGACCGCCGGATACCGTGCCCCGCAAGTCTGCAAGCTCGTCGGCATCACCTATCGCCAGCTCGACTACTGGGCCCGGACCAACCTGCTCACGCCGTCGGTGCAGAGCGCCCAGGGATCGGGCACGCAGCGCCTCTACTCGTTCACCGACATCGTCCAGCTCAAGGTGATCAAGAGCCTGCTCGATGCCGGCATGAGCCTCAAGAAGATCCGGCAGGCCATGGAGATCCTCGGCGAGCAGCTCGCCAGCGACGCCCCTCTGGCCGATGTCACGCTGCTGTCCGACGGCAGCACGATCTACGCGGCGCACAGCCCCGACCAGGTGGTGGACATCTTTCAGCGGGGCCAGGGCGTCTTCGGCATCGCGGTGGGTCCGGTCCAGCGCGAGCTCGAGGGCGAGCTGCACCGCCTCTTCCCCGATGAGGCGGCGGAGGCCGAGGTCGCAGATGCGGCCGGTGGGGGGCCCGTAGCGGAGGTGCAGGCCACCTGAGCGACGACGCGCTCGACGTCTCCCCGGCGGACTCCGTCGACTTCGCTCACGAGAGCGAGCGCCAGTTCGCCAGGCTGCTCGACTTCTACGACATCCCCTGGGTGTACGAGCCGCGCGCCTTCCCGATCGAGTGGGGCGACGACGGCGAGCCCATCCAGTACTTCACGCCCGACTTCTACCTTCCCGACGAGGACATCTTCATCGAGATCACGACGATGAACCAGAAGCTCGTCACCAAGAAGAACAAGAAGGTGCGCCGCCTCCGGGCCCTCTACCCGGACGTGCGGTGCAAGATCTTCTACCAGCGCGACTACTTGTCGTTGCTCGTGAAGTACGGCCTCGCCGAGGAGTCCGAGGACGACGCCCCGGCGCCCACCCGGATCCCCGGGCCGCCCCAGGTCACCCGCCTCGAGGGGCAAGCGTCGGCCGGTTGAGGCCCAGCGCGCTGGTCTAAGCTCTAGCCCCGTGTTCGACGGCTCTTCGCCACACCAGGTCCGCTGACGTGCCCCGCTCGCCGCTGCACGAGGCGAACGCGTCGCTCGGGGCCCGCTTCACGGACTTCGCCGGATGGGAGATGCCCGTACAGTTCGCGGGAGTGCTGGCCGAGCACATGGCGGTGCGGGAACGCGTCGGGGCGTTCGACGTGTCTCACCTCGGACGCTTCGCGGTGCGAGGCGCCGGCGCCACCGACCTCCTCCGTAACCAGCTCTGCAACGACATCTCCCAGGTGGAGCCGGGCCGCGCCCAGTACACGATGGCGCTCAACGACCGGGGCGGGGTCGAGGACGACATCATCGTCTGGAGGCTCGGCGAGGAGTCCTACTGGGTCCTTCCCAACGGCGCCAACCAGGACGAGATCGTGGCCCGGTTCGCCGCCGCGGAGCCCGGCGTCACGGTCGAGCCGGTCCAGCACGAGACGGCGTTGATCGCGGTGCAGGGCCCGGATTCCGCACGGGTGCTGGAGCGCGCCGTCGGCGTCGTGCCCGGCCGGTTCCGCGTCGAGACCTCCGAGTTCGACGGCGGCCCGATGTGGCTGGCAGGCACCGGCTACACGGGTGAGCGGGGCGCCGAGGTCTGCGTTCCCGCCGCCGCCGGGCCGGAACTGCTGCGCCGGGTGCTCGACGCCGGCGCCTTCCCCTGCGGCCTCGGCGCTCGCGACACGCTGCGCCTCGAGATGGGCTACCCGCTGTGGGGCCAGGACCTCGACGAGAACACGACGCCGCTGGAGGCCGGTCTGGGCTGGGTCGTCGACTGGGAACACGACTTCGTCGGCCGACCGGCTCTGGAGAAGCAGGCCGGCGGCCCGCTCCCCAAAAAGCTGGTCGCTTTCGTGGCAGAAGGCCGGGGCATCCCCCGCCATGGCTACCCGCTGCGGGCCGGCAGCGCCTCCGGCGAGGTGACCAGCGGCAACTTCAGTCCGATGCTGGACCAGGCCATCGGCA
>CAYGCW010000078.1:0-9351 GCA_964348465.1 uncultured Acidimicrobiia bacterium
GCTGGCCGCCGGTGCTCGGGGCCGCGGGCTCGGCACCCGGATGCTGGCGGCGGCTCGCACTCTGGTGGAGCCGGGGGAAGTGTTGTTCGCTCAGGCGCCCCCCGGCAACGCAGCGTCCCTGCGGGCGTTGCTCGCGGCCGGCTTCCACCCCATCGGCGGGGAAGTTCTCTACCTGCACGGGGATGGGGAACGCGGCTCTCCTCGGCTCGGGGGCCGGTGACAACGCCCGACGCTCGGGTTTTGTTCCCGTTCGTATACTCGGCCGATGCGACCGACGATCGCCATCTTGGGTGCCGGAGCCATGGGGGAGATCCTGGCGCGGGGCCTCCTCCGTGCCGGGTGGGAGCCCGGAGACCTGGTGATGGCCGCCCGGCGGCCCGAACGAGCCCGGGAGGCCGAGCAGGCAACGGGCGTCAAGACCCTGCTCGACGCCGCGGAGGCGGCGCAGCACGCGGAGGTCGTGGTGATAGCCGTGAAGCCGGGCGACGTGGCCGAGCTGCTCGAGCAGGTCGGCGGCGCCATCGTCCCGGGGCAGACGGTCATCTCGTTGGCCGCCGGCGTGCCCACGTCGTTCTTCGAGTCGAAGCTGGGCGACGTCGCCGTCGTGCGGGCGATGCCCAACACTCCGGCGGCGGTCGACGAGGCGATCACCGCCTATTGCCCGGGGCGCCACGCCGCGGACGGAGCGCTCGATCACGCCGCCGCCGTGCTGGGAGCCGTCGGCGAGACCATCGAGTTGCGGGAGAGCCTGCTCGACGCGGTGACTGCCGTCTCCGGCACCGGCCCCGCCTACGTCTACCTGCTGGCGGAGTCGCTCATCGAAGCGGCCATCAGAGAGGGCCTGCCTCACCATGCGGCAACCAAGCTGGTGGAGCAGACGCTGCGGGGCGCCGGGATCCTGCTCGCCGAGACGCACCGGAGCCCGTTCGAGCTGCGTGCCGAGGTCACCTCGCCGGGCGGCACCACGGCAGCAGCCATGCACGTGCTCCAGGAACACGGGTTCCGCGCGGTGATCGAAGACGCCGTCCGAGCCGCCGCCCAGCGCTCACGCGAGCTCGGTGCCGGTTCCTCGGAGCCGCGCCCGGGCACCTAGGCTCCGGTGTCATGAAGCGAATCCTCGTGCTGCTGGCCGTCGTCCTGGCCAGCTCGATCCCCGCCTCGACAGCTCTCGCCGCCGATCCGGAAGACGCTCTCCCCGACCTGCAGGCCCAGGGGTACTACGTTGAGCCGGGTGCCCGCTCGATCTCTCTTCCCGGCCTGGAGGACGTCGTTGCCGGGACGCGCAACGCCGGTTCCCGCTTCATGGTGGCGATCCTCGACGAGGAACCGTCCGGCGGGCCGACGACCTTCGCCGACGCCGTGCTCGATGGCATCGGCGAAGGGACGATCATCGTGCTCACCCGCGGCGACCAGGTCGGCGTCGCCAGCACCGAGTTCGACCGCGGCGAGCTGGACGCGGCGCTCGACCAGGCCGACGCCCGCGGCGGCGACGACCTGACCTATGTGGACACGTTCGCCGGGTCGCTCGCCTCGATACTGAGCGGCAGCGGAGTGTCCCCGGCGCCGCAGCCCACCACCGCACCTGCCGAGCCGGCGGGCGAAGGCGGCGGCGGAGGCGGCTTGCTGGTGCTGCTCCTGATCGTCGGTGGGCTGATCCTCGTCGTGGTGTTCGTCGTGCGGCGCTCCAACAAGCGCAGCGAAGAGCGGGCCGCGGCCGACGTTGCGAGCGCCCGTGCCGAGATCCAGAAACAGCTGGACGCCATGGCCAACGACATCCTCGAGCTGTCCGACACGATCTCCGTCGCCGACAACGAGCAGGCATCCGAGTTGTTCCAAGCGGCGACGGCCACCTACAACACCACCACCGAGGAGTTCGAGAAAGCGCAGACCTTCAACGACCTCGCGGACCTCGCCGGCAAGCTGGACCTCGCCACGTGGCAGCTCGACGCCGCGGCGGCAATCGTGTCGGGTGAGCAGCCGCCGCCCAAGCCGGCACCCCGGGAGACGGCGCGCTGCTTCTTCGACCCGGTCCACCAGGGGCCTTTTGAGACCGCCCAGATCACGACGGCCGCCGGCGCCAAGGAGGTGCGGGTATGCCGTGCCGATGCGGACAAGCTGCGGCGCGGCCAGGTGCCGGAGTCGCGCACGATCCAGGTCGGCCGCGAGAGGGTTCCGGTGCCCACCGCTCCCCGGTCGCACGGAGGCGGTGGCTTCGACTGGATGGACGCGTTTTCGATACTCGTGGGGGGAATGGGGGCGGGTCTTCCCGTGCGCTGGAGCGACCGCGGGACACGCCGCGCCGGCCGCCGTGCCGCGAGCCGCCGCAGCGGCGGGCCGCTGTCGGTTCCCCTCGGCAGGCCGTCGAGCTCGCGCGGCACTCGGTCGTGGGGAAGGTCGGGGTCACGGACGTCCCGGTCGTCCGGATCGAGCCGGACGTCGCGGCCGACCCGGGGCTCGACGGGTAGGTCGCGCACCGGCAGGCGCCGCCGCCGCTGACCGCAGCTCGGCGGAGGGCCTGGGCGGCTGGATAAGATACGCCGCCGTACACCGAGTGAAGGGCACGACGCCATGGGATTCCTGAGGAGGCTCTGGGGCTACATCACGACTTGGTTCCGCACGAGGACCGAGGCTGCCATGAACCCCGAGGTCGAGATCGAACAGGCGATCAACGAGGCCAAGAAGCGCGACCAGGAGCTGCGCAACCAGGCGGCCAAGGTGGTCGCCCATCGCACCCAGCTCGAGTCGCGCATCGAGAAGGCGGCAGACGACGTCGGGGAGGCGCGCGAGCTGGCGAAGCAGGCCCTGCTGAAGGCGCAGCAGTCCACGAACGAGGGCAACACCGAGGCAGCCGACAAGTGGACCCGTTCGGCGCAGTCGCTGGCGATGAAGCTCCAAGCCGCCGAGAACAACCTGAACAACCTCAAGGGCCAGTACGAGGGCGCCACCCAGCAGGCCGACAAGGCCAAGCAGGCCGTCTCCCAGAACGCGATGCGGCTTCAGGAGCTTGCGGCGAAGCGCATGGAGCTGCTCGGCTCGCTGCAGCAGGCGAAGATGCAGGAGTCGGTCAACAAGGCCGTCGAGGCGATGTCATCGACCGTCGAGGACGAGCTTCCGAGCCTCGACAAGGTCGAGGAGAAGATCGAGGCCCGCAAGGCCGAGGCCATGGCCCGGGCCGAGCTGCGAGAGGCCACGCCCGAGGGAGCCGAGCTGGAGCTGCGAGAGGCCGTTTCGCTCTCCCAGGCCGACGCCAAGCTGGAGGAGCTCAAAGCAGAGCTGGGCATCACGGAGTAGCTCTCCGCAACGCCTCGCTCATGGGTCCGGCACGGACCAGTCCGTGCGGGCGATGAAGCGCTGCCAAGCCCCTGCGGATCCTGTTCAGCCGAGGGCGCGCCGGCACGACCAGCGACCCCAGCGGCCCCAGGGGTGGCTGTTCTCGATCGAGTAGCGGACCAGCCAGGCCGCCGCCGCGACATTGGCCTCCGGGTCGTACCGGCTGGCAGCCGGGAACCCGGCCCGGGTGCTGGCGAAACGCCACGTCCCGGCGAGGAACTGGAACAGGCCGGCGGCGTCGGAATGGGGGTTGGTGGCGTCGGGATTGCCGCGGCTCTCGCAGTGCATCACCGTGAGCGCCTCGTCGACGAGCCAGGCGGGGAAGTACTGCTCGACCAAGGGCTGCCATCGCGCGACGCCACCCAGCGAGGCGAGACGGCGCTGCTCTTCTTCGTATCGGGTGAGGGCGGCGCGGTAGGCGGCGTCGGCGGCTGCCACCGCGGTGAGTGCCGAGCCCACGGCGTGGTCGGTGGCGGCGAACAGCTCGTCCAGCCGGCCGTTGAGGGCGGCTACCTCGCGCCGCAGATCCGCCATGCGGGCCTGCTCGGCGTCCAGTTCGCCACGAAGGCCTTCCAGCTCGACCCTGGCTGCGCTCAGGTCGGCGATGCTCGCCCGCCCGCGCCTGCTGTGGGCGGCGGCGACCCGACGGGCGACGACGGCGCCGGGCCCGGGGGCAACGTCGAGCTGTGCCGCGGCGGGATCCACGGTGCCGGCGATGTACGCCCCCACGACCAGTGCCTCGACCCGGTCACGCAACTTCCGTACCCCGGCCTCGTGGCCGACGATCCGCTCGTGGAGGCCGGCCGCGGCGAAGCCGACTTCGGACAGCTCATGGTTCAGGCGTTCGTACTCGGCGAGCCCGTCGGCGAGCGCGGCCCTCACCGAAGCCCTGGCCTCGGCGGCGAGATCGAGCCCGGCCCGCGCGTCGTCGAGGGCCGACTCGGCGCGGTCGACCTCCTCCTTGGTCTGGGCGTAGGCGGGCGCCTGCCCGGCGCACACCAACGCCGTGGTCAGCAGTGCGGCGGTGAGGGTGCGAGCCACCGTCCGAGGCTACCGGCGGACTCGGCTGCGGCCGGGGATCGTCGTCGGCGTCAGGCGTCGCCGGTGAGGAGGCGGACGGAGGTCTTGTAGAGGGCGAGACCTTCGACGCGACGGATGTGGCCGGGGGAGCGGCGGAACCGTTCGGCGATCTCGTCGTGGCCGAGCCCGCGGTTGCGGAGGTGGAGGACGCGGCGCTCGAGTGCTCTGAGGCCGCCCCGGTCCGAGTCGCCGCCGGTGCGTCCCGGCAGCTCCGTGAACTCGATCACCCGGCGAATGTGCTCCGGGGAGCGGCGGAAGCGGCGGGCGATCTCGGCCGTCGAGTGCCCGGCGTCGCGCAGCCGCAGGACGCGCCGCTCGAGCGGTCGCAGCTCCGGCGCCTTGGTCACGCGACGCTCCTTCCGTGTGCTCTGTATGTTCGAATGTAGCGCAGTCGCCGAGATCGCGGTGCAGGCGGGTCGGTACAATCACCACTCCTCAGGAGCCACCTTGCCCGATACGCACTACGACCGCCTGTCTTTCCAGGACACGACGTACCTGGCCCTGGAGCGCGGCAACAGCTACATGCACATCGCCGGCATCCAGGTGTTCGACGCGGGTCCGTTGCGCAAGCCCGACGGCGGCATCGACGTCGACCGTATCCGGGCCTACATACAAGCCAAGCTCCACCTCGTGCCCCGCTACCGGCAACGGCTCACCTTGATCCCCCTGGACGGCTTCCCGGTCTGGGTGGACGACGACCGATTCAATATCGATTACCACGTCCGTCACACCAGCCTGCCGCGGCCCGGCACCGAGGCCGAGCTGAAACGGCTGGCGGCCCGGGTCTTCGCCCAGCAGCTCGACCGCTCGAAGCCGCTCTGGGAGCTGTGGGTGGTCGAGGGACTGGACGACGACCGGTTCGCCACCGTGGTCAAGGTGCACCACGCGATGATCGACGGCATGGAGAGCGTGGACCTGCTCCAGGCCTTGTTCTCGCTGTTCCCCGACGAGACCATCCCGGAGGCACCCTCGTGGGATCCCCGGCCGGCGCCGTCGGGGACCTCGCTTGCGATCGACGAGGCACTCCGCATCGCCGGCCTCCCGTTCGAGGCCATGCGCACCGCCCGGGAGATCGTCACGGAAGGCCCGCCGGCGCGTGCCGACCTGGCCCGGCGGTTGCGGGCGGCGTGGCAGACGGCTCGCTCCGGATGGTTCACCCGCGCCGCCGAGACGCCGGTCAACCGCAAACTGGGCCCCCACCGCCGGTTCGAGTGGCTCACCACGCCGCTCGACGACGTCAAGTTCGTCAAGAACAGCCTGGGCGGGACCGTGAACGACGCCGTGCTGGCCATCGTCGCCGGCGCAGTGCGGGCGTACCTCGGCGAGGAGCGATCCGACGAGCTGACGCCGTACCGAGTCATGGTTCCGGTCAGCGTCCGCAGGCCGGAGGAGCGCGGCCAGCTCGGCAACCAGGTCGCGATGTGGCTCGTCGACCTGCCGATCGCCGAGCCCGACCCGGTGCGGCGCGTTGAGCTGGTGCGGGCTGCCACCGACCGGCTCAAGGCCACCGACGCCGCCCTCGGGGCCACGGTGCTCACCCAGACCGCATCGTGGATGCCGCTCAACCTGCTCTCGCTGGGCGTCCGGCTGGCATGGGGCGCGGTGCGGCCCTTCAACATGACGGTCACCAACGTCCCCGGCCCGCAGGTGCCGATCTATCTGCTCGGCGCCAAGATGCTCGCCCAGTACCCGATGGTGCCGCTCTTCATGGACCACGGGATCGGCACCGCGCTCTTCTCGTACGACGGCGACATCGACTGGGGCCTCAGCGCCGACTACGACATGGTCCCGGACCTCGACAGGTTCGCGGCCGCCATCCGCGACTCGCTGAAGCAGCTGGTGGCGGCCGGGCACAGCGCCCAGGCCGGCCACGCTCGGGTCGAGGACCTGTTCGCCGGCAGCGGGGATGGCCACGTGGTGTCGGCGGCGGCGCTGGCGCGGGCGCTCGGCGTCGCCCCCCGCGCGGTCCGGGAGCTGCTGGAGCAGGACTTCGCAGAGGCGAAGCAGAGGGGCCGCTGGGCGGTGGATCGCGCTACGGCTGAGGCCGTCGCCGCCCGCCTCGGCTAGGAAGACTCGGCCGCTCGCTCCACAGGTAGGCGGTGAGGATCGCCAGCGCGACGGCGGCGAGGACGTGCCACGCCGCGTGGCCTTGGAGCGCGCTCGCCGGCTGGCACCAGGGCCCGCCCTCACGCGAGAGCGCCCACACCGGAGCGGCCACTGCGAACACCGCGAGCGCCGCTCCCGCCAGCCGCCGGTCTCTGGTGGTGGTCAGATCCCGATGGCGGAGCGCCGCCGCCCCGACAACAGCCGCGGCGCCGACCAGCGCGACGAGGAACGCGTCGGCCGCCGCCTTCGGAAGGACGGCCAGCAGGAGGCCCGACGCTCCGGCCACGGCCCCGTAGGCGATGAGCCGGGGCCGGTCCGCCCAGTACCGGAGGCGGGCGACGCCGTTCACCGCCCACACCCCGGCGATCGCGGCGACCCCGAGTGCGTCGAGCCAGCTGCTCCAGGCCGTCGGGGAGCGATGGAACGCGAGGCTCCCGACCCCGGCGACGATGACCGCCGCTCCGAACGCCACCACGCCGGGCGGGGGCAGGTGGCCGCGCCGCCGCGCCCGGCCGACGACGACCAGGCCGCCGAGGCCGACGGCCACCAGAGCCAGCGCCGACCAGGCGTTGACCGGCTGCGCGAACCCGGCGAGGCGAGGAAGCTCACAGTCGCGGTGGGTGAGCCCCACCAGCAGCGACACACTGCCGTCCGGCGAGCGGCCCGGCACTCGGAACCCGGGATCCGTGAGCGCCCAGCCCGCCGCGGCGACCACGGCGAGCAACGCGGCCGCCAGCAGCAGCTCGCGGTAGGCCGCCAACGGGCTCGGTCGGGGTCGCGCCGCCATGGCGGGCATGTAAGCAGCGGTACCGGGCCGCCGGCAGGGCCGGTGGGGTAGATTCCCGCAGTGGCCGCCACCAACGCCGAGATCGCCCGGGTCCTGCGCGAGCTCGCCAACCTCACCAAGCTCGAGGACGGCAGTCCGCAGTCGTTCCGGGCCCGCGCCTACGAGAAGGCAGCGCAGGCCGTGCAGGATCTCGGCGGGCCCGCCGCCGGGCTGAGCGAGGCGCAGCTCACGGCCATCGACGGGGTCGGGAAGAGCATCGCGGCCAAAGTGCGCGAGTACGTCGAGTCGGGGACCATCCGCAAGCTCGAGGAGCTGCGCACGGCGTTCCCGCCCGGATTCGCCGAGCTGGCTCGCATTCCGGGCCTCGGGCCGAAGACGCTGGCGGTGATCCGCCGCGAGCTGGGCGTCGAGAACATCGACGACCTTCGCAGGGCCGTCGAGCGCCAGCAGTTGCGCGCGCTCCCTGGCCTCGGCGCCAAGACCGAGGAGAACGTCGCCCGTGCGATGGAGCGGCTCGGCCTGCACGGCAAGGAACGCCGCACTCCGATCGGGGTGGCGTGGGCGGTGGCCGCCGAGGTCACGACGGCGCTGCGCGACGTGCCCGGCGTTGTGGCCGCCGAGCCATGCGGCAGCCTGCGGCGCTTCCGGGACACGATCGGCGACGTGGACGTCCTGGTGGCGGCCGCGGATGCCGGGCCGGTCATGGAGCGCTTCGTCGGGCTCTCCCTCGCGTCCGAAGTCCTGGCGCACGGGCCGACCAAGTCGGCGATCCTCACGTGGGACGACCTCCAGGTCGACCTCCGGGTCGTGGCGCCCGGCGAGTTCGGCGCCGCGCTTCTCTACTTCACGGGCTCCAAGGACCACAACATCCAGCTCCGCTCCCGGGCGCTGCAGCGGGGCTGGACGCTCAACGAGTATGCGCTCAGCGCCGCCGAGACCGAGGAGGTCGTCGCGGCCGCCACCGAGGCGGATATCTACGCAGCGCTGGGCATGGACTTCGTGCCCCCCGAGCTGCGCGAGGGCATCGGGGAGGTGGAGCTGGCGGCCGCCGGCGACCTGCCCGATCTGGTGGCGAGGAGTGATCTGCGGGGCGACCTCCACGATCACACCACGCTGTCCGGCGATGGCAGGGCCACGCTCGAGGAGATGGCGACGGCCGCCGCCGATCTCGGCCTCGAGTACCTGGCGATCACCGACCACGGCGAGGATCTCAGCATCAACGGGGTGAGCCGGGACCAACTCCTCCGGCAGCGGAGGCGCATCGCCGCGCTGCAGGGCCGGTTCGGCGGGCTTCGCCTGCTCCACGGCTGCGAGCTGAACATCGACCGCGAGGGCAACGTCGACTACGACGCCGAGTTCCGGGCCGGCTTCGACTGGTGTGTCGCCAGCGTTCACTCCCTCTTCGACATGGATCGCGGCGCCCAAACCCGGCGGTTGATCGCAGCCATGCAGGACCCGACGGTCCACGCCATCGGGCACCTGAGCGGGCGGAAGATCGGGCGGAGGCCGGGAATCGAGTTCGACGTGGAGGCCGTGCTGGCGGCGGCTGCCCAGACCGGGACGGTGATCGAGGTGAACGGCGCCATCGACCGCCTCGACGCCACCGCCGACGTGCTGCGACGGGCGCGGGGGAGCCGAGTGCAGTTCAGCATCAGCACCGACAGCCATCGCGTATCCGAATTCGCCCGGTTCGAGTGGGGAGTGCGCAACGCTCGACGGGGATGGGTCGAGAAGGACTCAGTGGTCAACACGTGGCCGCGCGATCGCTTCCTCGAGTGGCTCGGCAGACGTTCTGGCCGGGCCCGAAACGCTTAGGCATCAGCGCCTTCCGGCCGATATCGGGGATGCCCCGATAGGACGGTCGGGCGCGGGAAGAGGCACGGCACACATGCGCACGGAGTCGAGTGGCGCTTCCACGAGAGCAGTGATCACCTGGCCAACACGGCGGGTCGCGTCCGGAGAGCGCCGGCGCCCGCTCGATCGCTTCCGTTTGCGCAACTGGTACCGGTCCGGCGACTTGGAGTCATGGAGCAGCCTCGTCGGCAGGT